>JAYTOQ010001105.1:0-2759 GCA_043747665.1 Polyangiaceae bacterium
TTCGACGGCTCGCTCACCGGCAAGGGCGATGATGGGGCCCTGCTACGCGGCGTGCGCGCGGCCTTCCGGGTGCTCCAGATGCGCGCGATGAAGAAGTGAGCGTGCGCGCGTTCACTCGCTTCGCACGGGCGTTCTATGCGGTGGGCAGTGCGTGAATACTGCACGCAATCACGAGAACTGCGGCGGCTGTGGGCTCGCGTGCCCGAAGTCCTCGGCGTGCGACGGGGCGTGCGTCGTCGTGGCGAAGGCTCTCGAAGGCATGCGCTACGAGATCCCGTGCACGGACAACCGGGCGGGCGCGTTCTGCAACGGAGGCTCTCCGCCGCCGGCCGCGAAGACCGCCACGCTGACGGGAACAACCGGCAAGAGCTACGTGATCGGGTTACGCGAGCGCGGCGTCGTCGAGCAGAACTCGTACAGCGGCATGACCGCGGGCGGAGCGCAGGGCACCAACGCGGCCTTCTTCGTGTTTGATGGCACGGTGACGAACGGCAATTGGAACACGTACGCGCTTGCGGTTTCGAGCCCGGCGAGGAATGCGCTCTTGAACAGCGGCGCGACGGAGCACTCCTACGTCGACGGCATCGACTACGTGGCGCGCCTCGACGCGAACGCGGGCGCGATCATCACCCTCTCGTCGGCGTCGATCGACAACCTGATCGCAAAGAACCTCGATCAGGCGGGCACGGCGATCGTGGTCTCGGGCGTTGCTCCGGCCCCCGCCGCCTTCAACGGCCAGTTCGTGCAGGTCGACGTCGACTCGGTCGTGCTCACGCCCTGAGGTGGCTCCTGGTGGATCGCCGTCGATCCGACCGCTGTCAGAACAAGGACAGTAGAGGAGGGCCGCAACGGGTGATTCCAGCGAAACCGAAGGTTTACACCGTTGAAGGTGCTGGACTCACGTTTGCACACATTGGAAGTGAGGTTTCCCCCATGCGCTTCCCCCGAACCATCGCCCGCGTCGGTCTCGCGTCTCTCGTCGGCTCGCTCGCCGCGCTCGGCGCGACGCGCGCGCATGCAGACACCGCCTCGGGGATCGCCGGCTGCGACGCGGCCTCGCTCACGTGTTCGGTTGGCACCGCGCCGCTCAAGGCCGCGGTGAAGAACCAGTTCCCGACGCAGATCGACAGCGGCCTCATGGACAAGGGCCTCATCAAGATTCGCACACGCTTCACCATCGATCCCGTCGGCGGTGAGCCGCTGCTCGCGATCGACATGCCCAAGGGCGCGCTCGTGGAGGCCTCCTGGTCGGAGAAGGGCTTCATCGTCGTCAAGCCCGTGGCCTCGCCCGACAAGGCGAGCCTGGGCAGCATGAAGGTCCGCTACACGCTGACGCCGAGCCTCGAGGCGTCCATCTACGGCATCGGCGTGAACTACGACGCGTCGCAGCTGATCAACAAGCTCCCCGGCGGGAAGTTCAACTACGACGCGACCGCCACGACGTCGATCCTTCCGTGGGGCTTCCAGGCCGCCGCGCTCAAGGTACCGGCGCCGGCGCTCGATCAGTCGACCATCTTCTCGATCCCGTTCTCGGATCTCGGCATCAATGGCGGCATCGTCGAGGGCACGCTCTCCATCCAGGCCGCGGCGAACCCGACGTTCACGTACGTCACCAAGAACGTGCGCCTCGACTCGGGCACTGTCACCACCGCGGACGGCTCCGCCAAGCTCGTCATCGGCGACGAGGACTTCCTCGACCTGAACGCGTCGGTCGACGGCGAGCTCTCGCTGGGCGGCACCCTCGACGTGCGCCCCATCATCAAGGTCGACAGCGTCGACGGGTACCCCACGTTCGGCCTCGTGAAGTACGGCTTCACCGCGGTGAGCAAGGCCATCGGCGGCGGCGCACCGATGCCGGTGTCGTTCGGCACCACGCAGATCCACATCCCGCTTCCCAACCTCAAGGTCCCCACCGCTACCGTCGCGATGGGCACCATCAAGGCCGGTCAGCAGGCCGAGCAGATCGTCAACATCGACAGCACCGGCGAGCTCGGCGGCAAGCTCACGTTCGAGAGCTCGGACCCGCAGTTCACCGTTCCTGCGGGCGAGATCCGCGTCGGCGCGAAGTCCAAGCTCCCGCTCAAGGTCGTCTTCAAGGCCACATCGGACGGCTCCGCCTCCGCGACCATCACCGTGCGGTCCAACGATCCCGACTCTCCGGAGCAGACGTTTCGCGTCGCGGCCAACGGCGCTTCTCTCGACCCGAAGGGCGAGGACGGCACGACCGGCCCGCGCTCCGGCGGCGTGAGCAGCCTCGAGCCAGTCCCCAGCGAGAACGCGGGCTGCTCCACGGCTGCGATCGGCTCCACGTCCACCTCGAGCTCGACCGCCGGCCTCGCGGGTCTGCTCGTCGGCCTCGGTCTCGTGCTCGGAGCACGCCGCCGCCGTAAGGACTGAGCTTCGCAGCGACTCGAGGGGCAGCGCTCTCAGGGGTCTCAGAGACCGGCGGCCTTGTACTGCTGCTGCTGCGGGTGATCGTAATCGGGGTCGCTGTCGTCGGGGAGGCCGTCGCCGAAGCCGAAGTTGAGTAGCGCGGTCCAGGGCAGCACGCCGTCCTCGGCGTGGTTGGCGAGCCCGATCTGCATGCCGCGAAGGCTCTTCGTGTGGTTGAAGACGCCGATCTGGACCCCGCGCACGCGCTCCGCAAGGTTGACGACGCTGACCTGCGCGCCGTCGATCGACTTGGCGTAGGTGCCGAGCGCCGCGAGCTGGAGGCCGGTGTGCTCTTCGAGCGCGACCGCGCCGCCGCCGACCTGGAT
>JAYTOQ010001106.1:0-1541 GCA_043747665.1 Polyangiaceae bacterium
ATCGTGCTCGGGGAGCTTCGATTCGTAGGTCCTGATCGTCTCGACGCGCATGGCGACAGAATAGCCCCGGACGGCGCTTCCGTCAGGCCCGTGCTACCGTCCCGGCCATGCGCATTCTTGGATCGCTTCTCTTCTTCGCCACCGCCACTGTCGCCACCGCCGTCGCCGGGAGCGCGTGCTCGTCATCCACGTCCGACGCGTCCGGCGCCGAGGGCTGCGCGGCGAGCCCGTTCACGTGTCCCGCCGGCGAGACCTGCTCGGCGAAGGACGCGACCGGCGCGTTCGCATGCATCAAGAGCGGCAGCGGCACGAAGGGCTCGTCTTGCATCAACACCCCCGGCATGACCACGTGCGGCGACGGGCTCACGTGCCTGCAAGTCGTGCAGAGCGGCGGCCAGTGCACGAACTACTGCGAGGTCGGCAGCACCACGCACGGCTGCGCGACCGGCGAGACCTGCTCCGCAGCCGGCATCCAGGGCACGTCCACGATCTTCCACGTCTGCACGGGTGGCACCTCGCCCACGGTCGACGCGGGCTCGAAGGACGCGGCCGCCGCGAGCGACGCCGCGACGGACTGACTGCTAGCATCGAGACTCGATGAAGCGGCGACCGAGCCATCTCCCCTCGCACGCGCTCCTCGTCGTGCCTTTCTTGCCGCTGACGGGCCTCGTCATCGTCGGCTGCCCGAGCTTGAAGAACGCTCCACTCGACGCCGGCGCGGATCTCGACGCAGGCATCGCGGATCTCGACGCGGGCGACGACGCGAGCGAGCTCCCGGAGACCGGCTTCACCATCGTGCGTCACATTCCCGAGGCCGGCGCGCTGCGAGCGCTCTCGGTCACGACCACCGAGCAGGTCTATCTCGCCGGTGACGACGGCGTCATCCTCGAGAAGGCGGGCGCCGAATGGCAAACCGTGGTCCTCGGACCGGGCGTCGACGTGACCGGGATCTGGTCATCGGGCTCGAGCGAAGCGCTCGCGGTGGCCACGCAGAAGAATACCAACAAGGGCCCCATCTTCCGGCGCGGCAACGGCGTGTGGGCGCAGATCGGAACGGCGCCGCACGGGCTTCGCACCGTGTGAGGCATCGACAGGATTCGTTATGCCGGCGGCAACGACGGCGTGATCTACAGCGGCCCTCCGAATGATCCACTCGGCAATGGCTTCCAGTTGCCACTTCCTCCGAATGTCGCAGATACCTTATCTGCGCCAATCATCCATTCGATAGGCGGTAATTCGACGAAGGCGGTGATGGCCGCCGCCGACGCCGATAGCACGCTCTTCTCGACCGACGGCGCTACCTGGCGCCTGTTCGAGGATCCCATCGACCGAACGCGCTCGTTCCGGACGATGTGGGGCTTTCCCGGTCCCACCGTCGAGATCTACCAAGGCGCCAACTATTACGGACTCTGGCGCTTCAGGAGCCCGGGCGGACCGGTCTTCCAGCTCAACGAGGAGAAGGAGCAGCTCCAGAACCCGAATCGATGGATCTGGGGCATCTGGGGACCGTCCGGCGACCAGATCGTCTGCGTCGGCGATGC
>JAYTOQ010001107.1:0-2653 GCA_043747665.1 Polyangiaceae bacterium
GCGCGTCTCCCGGGGCTTGCTGAGTGCCGGTTCCGACGGAAGGATTCGAACCTTCGTGAGAGGAATCAAAATTCCGTGGGGCGTAGCCGTACGGTGCGAGGCGTAGCGAATCGTTGGGAGATCGACACGGCTGAGCACGCCTCGCTACGTGGCGTCCCCCAGGCGTCCGCCACCCTCGAAAGGCTCCGTGGGGAGCTCGCGCTCGAGTGTGCGCGGTGGGATCTCCTCGACGCGTTCGCGCTCGCGGAGAGGGGCGTGATGCTGTCGTGCCGAGAGTGAGCGCGGTCTACCAAGGAGAAACCTAGGGTCGGGCGGTCCTACTTCTTCGCCTTCATCCGCCCCTGCGCGGAGTAGTCGTCGAGGTGCTCGACGCCGTCGTCGATCTTGCTTCCGTCGACGTAGTAGACGAAGTGCGGTGTCAGGACGTTCGCACTCTCGCAGTCCTCGTCGCCTGGAGGGCACGCCGCACCGCACTTGCCCGCTTCGGGCACCGGCGGGAGATCCAGGCTCGCGAACCACGCGTGCCCGGTGGGGTTCGAGAACAGGGCGACGCCCGCGACGTGGTTCACCGTCGGCGGACGCTCGAACTTCACGTCCGTCCGCGTACCCGGATAGACCTCGACCTCCTGCGACGAGACCAGATCGTCGGCGAGGGTCGCCTTGTCGTCCTTCCAGATACGGTCGAACGAGGCATTGTAGAGGCGAGCGTCGGCCTTGAGCTGGTAGAGCCGAACCACCACGGGCCGCGGCTCGCCTTCCGGCGTGCGATTGATGGCCGGCGACGAGAGCACCGAGACCGTGATGCTCTGCGGAGGGCATTTCTCGGGCGCCTTCGCCACCGGCGTCGTCCCCGCACAAGCGCTCGTGGCGATGCCGGCGACCGCGACCACCACGAACGCGACGCCGACCGGCGCGGGTCGATGACGGCGGGTCATGCGCCCTCCGCCGCACACGTGAATTCGCCCGACGCCGCGTCGACGCCGAGCCGGATTCGCACGTGTGCCGACTCGTCCGCGATGTTGCGGAGGATCGCGCTCGAGAGGAGCGGCAGGATCGAGCCGCGAAGAATGTGGTCGATGTTGCGCGCTCCGCTCTCCACCTCACGGCAGCGCGCGGCGATGGCCTCCGGCACCGCTGTCTCGATCACGAGCTCGAGACCGTGGCTCTCTCGTGCGCGACCGGCGACCTGATTGAGCTTCTTGTTCACGATGCCGAGTAGCGCATCCGGGCGGATCGGGATGTACGGCACCACGGTCATGCGCGCGAGCAACGCCGGCTTGAAATACGCGCTCAGCGGCGGCTTCACGAGCGCGACCAGCTCATCGTGGGGCGGCACTGGTCCGCCTGGATCGGCCGCCTGCGTGAGCAGATCCGTCGCGAGGTTCGAGGTCATCACGATCACCGTGTTCGAGAAGTCGATGATGCGACCCTCGCCGTCGGAGAGCGTGCCCTTGTCGAACACCTGGTAAAAGAGGTTCATCACCTCGCGATCCGCCTTCTCGACCTCGTCGAGCAAGACCACCGAGTACGGGCGCTGTCGCACGGCCTCCGTGAGCACGCCGCCCTCGCCATAGCCGACGTAGCCCGGCGGCGAGCCGATGAGCCGTGACACCGTGTGTCGCTCCTGGAACTCGCTCATGTTGATGGTGACGACGAAGCGCTCCCCGCCGAAGAGCAGATCGGCGAGCCCCAGTGCGGTCTCCGTCTTGCCGACGCCGCTCGGGCCGACGAGCAAGAAGACCCCGAGGGGCGCCTCGGGCGGCTTGAGCCCCGACCGAGCCGAGCGGAGCTCGCGGCCGATCACGGCCAGCGCAGGATCCTGCCCCCGCACGCGCTCACGAAGGCGCTCCTCGAGAGAGAGGATCGCCGACACGTCGTCCTTCACCATCCGCCCCACCGGAATGCCGGTCCAGTCGGCGACGATGCTGGACACGAGCCCGTCATCGACATCTGCGTAGAGGAGCCGGTCCTCGATCGGAATCGCACGCAGCTTCTCGAGCTCGGCGCGCAAGAGAGTCCGCGACGTTTCAGTCTTGCCTGCATCGTCGCCTGCGTCACGACCGTCGGTACGATGCTTCTCGATGTTGGCAAGGAGCGCGCGCTGCACCTCGAGCCGGCCCTCCAGCGCGGTCAGCGTCGCGCGGTGCTCGTCGCGCGTCGTCACGACCGCCGCGCGTAGCTTGTCGTGATCGTCGACGGGCAGACCCACGGCAAAATCGCGATCGAACGCGCCGAGCTGCGAATCGAGCGCGGCGAGCCGCGCCTTCATGTCCTCGACGACGCTCGGCTGCGCGCCGCGGAGCACGCGCACGCGCGCGGCGCTCGTGTCGAGGAGGTCGATCGCCTTGTCGGGGAGCTGGCGTCCCGTGATGTAGCGGCTCGACAGCGTGACCGCCGCGCGCACCGCCTCGTCACGGATGATGACGCCGTGTGCCTCTTCGAGCCGGCGCGCCAGGCCGCGGAGCATGACCACTGCGCCTTCGACGGAGGGCTCACCGACCTTGACCGGCTGGAAGCGTCGCTCGAGCGCCGGGTCCTTCTCGAAGTAGCGCTTGTACTCGGCCCAGGTGGTGGCCGCGATGGTGCGGAGCTCACCCCGCGCCAGCGCCGGCTTGAGGAGGTTCGCCGCATCACCACCGCCCTGCGGGCCACC
>JAYTOQ010001108.1:0-2369 GCA_043747665.1 Polyangiaceae bacterium
GACGCGTCGAGTGCCCTGGCCAGCGCGCCCACCGCACCGGAGCGCGCGTCACTGGTGCGTCCGTCTCGCCGGACGAACACCGGTGAAGATGTGCCCGCACGCATTCATGCGGACCGTGACGTCCTCGGCGTCGCTTCGAAGATCGGAGAAGCGCGCGGTCAGTGCGCGGCGGGCCTGCTCGAGCGCGTCTTCGCCGCGTTCGGCGAGCAGGTCGCCGAAGGAACCGAACGCCGCGAGCGCGAAGCTGGCCGCCTCGGAAGCCGACAGCCCGCCACCGATGCGAAGCACCTCTCGCCAGTCGCGCGCGCGCAGGTCGCAGAATCCGGCGCCGTCGAGCACCGCGAGCAGCTTGTCTGCGTCGGCGTAGCGAAATGGACCAGGGGCCTCGGGATCGGCCGCGGGCACATCGACGATCTCTGCCGTGACGTCGCGCACGCACGTCATCCACGGGTTGAAGGAGAGCGGCCCCCAGACCGCGAAGGCGAATCGCCCGCCGGGGGCGAGCCAGCGGAGCACGTTCGCGAATGCCGCCTGCGGATCGTCGAAGAACATGATGCCGAAGCGCGACGTGACCCGGTCATAGAGCTCGCCGGGCGGCGTCGCCTTCGCCATGTTCGCCACCTCGAAGGCGATGGAGCTTCGAGCGTGCTCATCGATCGGCGCGCGACGGCGTGCTGCCTCGACGAGCGCAGGCGAGATATCGAAGCCATGGACGACGCTTCCCACCGGCGCGCGCCGCACGATCTCGAGGGTCGTTCCGCCACCGCCGCATCCGATGTCGGCAATCCGTAGAGGCGCGTCGAGCTGCAGCGCGTCGATGAGCGGCCCGTCGATGGGCGCAAGCATCGCTTCCATGCCGCCCAGCCGGTCGCGCCATCTCTCGCCGCGCGAGGTGGCCCAGCCATGTTCCGTCGGGGAGAGCGCGGGTTGCTTCGTCATGGAGCCAATGTTGGTCGGCTTTCCCGGCAGCACCAATCGTTTGTCCGGAAGTCAGCCCTCGGCGAAGCTGAGGGGCCGAATTCCGCCATGTATCCGCCGACTAGCTGCGCGCTTGCGCGAGCGCGTGGTGCCGGCAGTGCTCGAGATACGCGCGCTCGTGGACCGCGACCAGATCGATGACCGCCTGCCAGAGCCAGCTCGGCGCGTGGATGCTCTTCGAGGTGGCGGCGCGCAGGCTCTTCACCCACGCGCGTCGATGGCCGATGTCCATCTGGCGCACGTGCGCGGTACCGAGCAGACGCGCCAGCGCCCGCGCCGTCGCGCGCGCCTCGGTCTCGTCCAGCATCTCCAGCTCGAGCTTCAGGTCCTGGGGCAAGAGCTCGCGCACGAAGACCGCGCGCCCGGCGATGGTGCCCGAGACCATGCGGTGCCCGAGCACGGGTGATAGCGCGCGCGCACCCTCGACGACGCGTTCACCGAAGTGCGTGGGCAGCTTGGAGCCCTTCGCGCGCGGCGCGAGCGGTGCGATGGCCTGCTTGATGTCGAGCAGGCAGAAGCTGGAGCGCCCCTTGGCGCCGATGATGTCCACGAGCGCCGCGCAGCGCCAGAGGCCGAGCGAGCTGCAGCCCTTCACCCAGAATGCGGCGTCGGCCACGTGGAGCTCGGCGTCGTCGTCTCGGTGATCGGGGAGCGTGACGAGCCCGTGGATCCGCTCGCGGTCGAGGAACGCGTCGACATCCTGGCGCTCGGCCTGGGACAGCGGCCAGAAGCGCTCGCCCAGACGTAGCTTCATCGCGCCCGAATCACCCAGTCGCTCGCGATGGAGATGACGAAAGCTTCGCTTGTTGGCCTCGCGAACCACGAAGCGGACCGCCGCGCTCTCCTCGCTCGTCGAGGCGGGCGGCCGGCCGCCCAGCGCCTCGAGGTAGCCGGTCATGAGCTCCTCGATGAGGAGCGCCGTCACCACGCCCGGCAAATCGGAGCTGCGCGCCGCCATCGCGAGCGAGAGCGACAGTCGCACGAGATCGTGCACGGGGTTGCCCACGACGGTCTGATCGAGGTCGCGGATCTCGACCGCGACCTCGCCGTCGCTCCGCGCGATGGGCCCCATGTTGCCGACGTGCGCGTCGCCGCAGATCCACACGAGGGGCCCGGACGGCAGCGACCGTCCCTCGCGCGACGCGAGCCATTCGTAGAAGCGCGCCGTGCTCCCGCGCACGTAGGCGTGGGCGTCGCGCGACATCTTCGCGTCGCGTCGCTTCTCGAGGAGCGGCACTCTCTCTTCGTGGCTGCCCGGGAACGACGCCTTCTTCGACTTTTTCGACGGCGAGCCGCGACGCTTCAGGGCTTCACCTTGATGACGCCGCTGACGAAGTACTCCGACTCCCCGAAGCACGTCGAGGGCACGCCCTTGTGCTGCTCGTAGATGA
>JAYTOQ010001109.1:0-2023 GCA_043747665.1 Polyangiaceae bacterium
TATTGCCATGTCGGGATATGCGACAAGGCTGGTGCGCTGCTGCGGACCATGCCCGTGGAGCTGCCGGGACCGCGCTTGCCGCACGACATGGCGTTCACGGAGCGCTTTGCCATCATCGGAGACTTTCCGCTGTTCTGGGATCCGGAGAAGCTCGCCAAGGGCGCGTATCGACCGAAGTACCGACCCGAGCTCGGCTCGCGCTTCGGGCTCGTGCCGCGCGACGGGAAGACCCCGATTCGCTGGTTCACGGCATCTCCGACCTATGTCCTGCACTTCTCGAATGCCTATGAAGAGGGCAATCGGGTGATCCTCGAGGGCTATCACCAGGGCGCGCCGCTCCAGGAGCGCACGCCGGACGACACTCCGATATCGATGTTCATGAAGAGCCTCGACATGCACGCCATGAAGACGCGCCGCCATCGCTGGACGTTCGACCTCGAGACCGGCGCGACCCACGAGGAGACGCTCGACGACGAGTGCAGCGAGTTCCCGACCATCCACCAGGGCTACGCGGGGCGGAAGCATCGCTACGTGTACGCGGCCATCGGCGAGCCGGGCATGTTCCTGTTCAGCGGCCTCGCGAAGACCGACGTGGAGACGGGCGCGAAGTCGACGTACGCGTTCCCGAAGGGCGTGTTCGCGAGCGAGGCGCCGCTCTGCCCGCGCGTCGGCGCGACGAGCGAGGACGACGGCTACCTCGTGACGTTCACCACCGACGTCGCGGCAAACGCCTCGGAGTGCCAGATCTTCGACGCGAAGGAGCTCGCACGCGGTCCGCTCGCGCGCGTGAAGCTCCCGATGCGCATCTCGAGCGGCACGCACGCGACGTGGATGGGTCGCTAAGCCTGCGATCGCGCGCTCATGCGCTGGCTGCGTAGCCGAGCGTAGCGACTCGCCGTACTCCCTGCGGAGTACGCCCCGTCGATTCGCGCGACTTTCGAGCAACTATTCGTGGTCGCGGTCGACCGCGTCGTTGATGAGTGTCGAGAGCAGGGCGGCGATCTGCTCTCCTTCCGCACGAACGACCCTGGGGGCTCCACGATGAAGAAGACTGCGACGGCGTACTGCTGCCTCGCCGTGCTGATTGCGTTGCTCGCTCTCCTGCCCGGCTGCGGCTGCGGCGACGACGCCCAGCACGAGCCACTGCTCGCCAACGTGTCGGATCCGTGTGCACCGCCGCCGGTGAGCGCCGCCGGCGCCGTGTCGTTCTCGGAGTCCGTGAAATTCCTCTACGACGGCGCCCGCCCGCGGCAGACGGGGGCCGACAAGGCGGTCTTCGACGAGCTGCGGGTCTCCGTCGTGCGTGGTCACGTCGTGGACGAGAACGGGGCTGCGCTACCCGGCGTCCGCGTGAGGGTGCCGCGCGAGGCCCGCTACGGCGAGATGCGGACGCGCGACGACGGCAGCTTCGACTTCCTCGTGAATGGAGGAGCCCGGACGCGGCTGCGCTTCGAGGTCGACGGTCGCCTCGTCGCCCAGCGCAACGCGGACGCGAAGACCAATCGCTTCCTCGTCCTCGACGAGATAGCGCTCGTGCAGAAGAGCGCCACAGGCACTCCCCTGGCCTTCGGTGGCGGTGGCTGGCAGGTCGCGACGGGCGATCTCTCCAAGGACGAAAGCGCGGAGCGACGCGTTCGGCTCCTCGTGCCTCCCGGCACGCAGGCTACCGCCGTGAAGGCCGACGGCACGCGGCAGCATCTCGATAGCGGGACGCTCCGGATCACCGAGTTCACGCGCGGCGTGCATGGTCCTGCCGCGATGCCGTCGGAGCTGCCGCCCGCGAGCGGTTACACCTACGCATCGAGCTTCCTCATCGACGAGGCCGGACCGGACGCAAAGGTCGAGTTCGCAACGCCGGTCATCGCCTATCTCGACAACTTCCTCGCGATGCAGGCCGGTGCGGCCGTCCCCTCGGGCGCGCTCGAGGATGGCGACGATGGCTGGAAGGCCCAGACCTCCGGCCGCGTCGTGAAGCTCGTCGGCGGAGCTTCGCCGACGCTCGACACGAATGGCGACGACGTTC
>JAYTOQ010001110.1:0-2764 GCA_043747665.1 Polyangiaceae bacterium
ACTGCGCGCGATGTGCTGGCGGCCGCGAAGAAGGACACCAACGCGACGCAGTGGGGCGAGCTCGTGCGCGCGAAGTCGCTCGACCCGCAGGCACGCGCCAATGTGCCGGTGGACCTCGCCGGTGACGTCGGCATCGTCTCGCCGCCCGGCGATCCGCGCGGCGAGAACTCGCGCGTGCCCGAGGAGGTCCGGGTCGCGACCTTTGCGATCCCCGAGGTCGGCGGCGTCGCGGACAAGGCGATCGCGGCGCAGGGCAAGCTCTACGTCGTGCGGCTCATGCAGAAACTGCCGCCCCACGAGCGCACCTACGAAGAGGCAGAGCGCTCCATCCGCGTGAAGCTCTCGCAGGACAAGCTGCGCGCGAAGGAAGACGAGCTCATCGCCGAGCTGCGCAAGTCGATGAAGGTCGAGGTCGACGAGGGCGCGCTCTCCACCGTGAAGATCGACATGCCCGGCGTCGACGCGGGCCACTGAGGCGGCGTGGCTGCGCTCGTCACTCCGTCGTCG
Source organism: Polyangiaceae bacterium (assembly GCA_043747665.1). Lineage (GTDB taxonomy): Bacteria > Myxococcota_A > Polyangia > Polyangiales > Polyangiaceae > Labilithrix. The sequence goes on from JAYTOQ010001110.1 coordinate 508, forward strand.
CTCGTCCGCGCTCGGCCTCCGAAGGCGTTCGAGGCAGCGCCGAAGCCGACGAGGCCGAAGACGAAGAAGCAGAGGGCCGGTCGCGACTGGCAAGCCCAGATCCGCGAGAGCGTCCGCGGTGTCGCTGATCTCGCCCGCGTGCTCGATCTAACGCCCGAGGAGCTCGAGGGCGCCCGCCGCGCCGAGCGCGAGGGGCTGCCGATCGCGATCACCCCTTATTATCTTTCGCTCTGCGATGCCCACGACGCGACGTGCCCGATTCGCCGCCAGTGCGTGCCGCGCATCGACGAGGCGCACGAGGTTGCTGGCGATCTCGTCGATCCGCTCGGCGAGGTCGACCACGAGGTCGCCCCGCATCTCGTGCGTCGCTATCCCGACCGCGTGCTTCTCCTCGCGACCGATCGCTGCGCCGTCTACTGCCGATTCTGCACGCGCTCGCGCATCGTCGGCGACGGGGGCGGCGCTGTCCCGCTCGAGCGCCTCGAGCCCGCCATGGCGTGGATCACCGCGCACCCCGAGATCCGCGACGTCATCGTGAGCGGCGGCGATCCCCTCGCGATGGCCACCGACCGGATCGATCGAATCCTTGGTCGCATTCGGGCGATTCCCACCGTCGAGACCATCCGCCTGGCGACGCGCGTCCCGGTCACCTTGCCGATGCGCATCACCGCGGAGCTGGTCCGGACGCTGCGGAAGCATCACCCCGTCTGGGTAATGACGCACTTCAATCATCCCAAGGAGCTAACGCCCGCCTCGATCGCCGCGTGCACGCGCCTCGTCGACGCGGGCTTCCCGGTGATGAACCAGACCGTGCTCCTCGCGGGCATCAACGACGACGCAGACGTGCTCGAGCGCCTGTTCCGCGGGCTCGTACGCGCTCGCGTACGTCCGTACTACCTGCTCCAGGCGGACCCGGTTCGGGGCACCGGACACCTCCGCACCCCGATGGCGAAGGGGCTCGCGATCGTCGAGCAGCTGCAGGGCCGGCTCACGGGGATCGCGTTGCCGAAGCTGATTTGCGACACGCCCGGAGGAAAGGGCAAGGTCCCCCTTTCGCCGGATTACGTGGTGGAACGCGGCGCCGGCAGCACCACGCTACGGACCTTCCGTGGCGAAGAGGTCACCTACCTCGATCCCCCGGATCACGCCGCTCCGTAGCTCGTCTCCGATCTTCGCCCCACCGCGCCTTTCCTATAAGCTCGGGCGTGATGGGACTCCTTCTTCACCGGCGTTCGTTTCGAGCGAGCCGGCTCCTCCGCTCGAGCGTCGTGGTCGCGGCGATGCTCGCCTTGCAGTCGACACTGGTGCCCGCGATGGCGCTCGCGCAGGCCCCCGCCCAGGCCCCCCTGCAGGCGCCGGACGCCAAGGCGAGCCTCGCCAGCGGCAACAAGGCCGCTGCGGCGAAGGACTGGGCCAAGGCGCAGACCGAGCTCGATGCCTCGAACCGCGCTGCCCCGAGCGCGGACGCCCTCGAGGGCCTCGCGAACGCGCACTACCAGCAGAAGCACGAGGCCGAGGCGTACGCCGCCTACGACGACTGGCTGAAGACCTACGGCGCGAAGTCGTCGCCGGCGAAGAAGAAGGCCGCCGAGACGCGCCTCCAGGAGCTCGCCGGCCGCACCGGGCTCCTCGCCGTCGAGACCGCCGAGAGCGGCGCGACCGTCACCGTCGACGACAAGCGGATGGGTACGACGCCCCTCGCTGCGCCGCTCCGGCTCGCGACGGGACCGCATCGCGTCCGCGTCACCAAGGATGGCTTGCAGCCGTTCGATCAGGCGCCGAATGTCGCCGCCGGCGCGACGTCGACCGTGCAGGTGAAGCTCGAAGCGCAGAGCAGCAAGGGCCAGCTCGCGGTCCGCGAGAAGAGCGGCAGGCCACTGCGCGTGCTCGTCGACAACGTCGACATGGGCGACGCTCCGTGGACCGGCGAGGTCCCGGCGGGTCCCCACGAGGTCGGCGGCCGAGGAACCGGATCCGCCGCCGCCGTGGAGCGCGTCGTCGTCGAGCGCGGCAAGACCAGGGACGTCGAGCTCGTCGCATCGAGCAGCATCGCGACCCTCAAGGTCGGCACGAGTGACGGCAAGGGCCTCATCTATCTCGACGGCAAGCTCGTCGGCGAAGGCGCGATCACCAACGACGTTCCGGCGGGCTCGCACGTGCTCCGGATCACACGCGAGGGCTATGACCCGTTCGAGGAGACGATCGAGCTGAAGGAGAAGGAGACCCTTTCCCGCTCCATCACGCTGAACCTGTCCTC
>JAYTOQ010001111.1:0-5031 GCA_043747665.1 Polyangiaceae bacterium
GGAGAGCGCGCGCGGCAACTCAGACTGTTGCGCAAGCTTCAGCAGGTGGAGCTCGCAGCACACGCCGGCGTCGGTGTAGCGACGGTTCATCGCTTCGAGAAGACCGGCACGGCCTCGATCGAGACCGTCCTCCGTATTGCTACCGCGCTGAACGCAGATGGCGCATTCGAGAAGCTCTTCGAGGCGCCCGCCTACGCATCCCTCGACGAGGCGTTGGCGCGGCCCGACGTCAAGCGCCGGCGCGCACCGAGGCGAAAATGAAGCTCCAACGCATCAGTCAGGTAGCGGTCTTCTACGAGCCTTGCCCCGACCGTCGCATCAAGGTGGGCCGACTCGCGCTCAAGGCACGACGAGTCTTGTTCGAGTACGACGCCGCCTTTCTTGGGACAAGGCTGGAGCTGTCGCCGTTTCACCTCCGCCTCGCGCCCGACGTCGTCGAGGGGCAGCCGAAGGTCTTGGACGGTCTCATGGGCGTCTTCGACGACAGTCTCCCCGACGGGTGGGGAAGGCTACTGATCGATCGGCGTGCGACCGAGCGAGGACTCTCCGGTGCTTCCCTCACGCCGCTCGATCGCCTGACGTTGGTGGGGCATCGGTCGATGGGGGCTCTGCTGTACGAGCCCGAGGCCGCGCTCGACGACCCCTCCATCGTGAAGCTGTCGGACCTCGCGATGGACGCCGAAGCCGTGCAGAGCGGCGTACGGGGCGCCGATCTCGACCGCCTCGTCGCCGTCGGAGGTTCGCCGAAAGGAGCGCGGCCCAAGGTCCTCATTCAGCTCGCGCCAAACGGGGAAATGCGGTTCGGAGCGCGGAACATCGATCCAGGATTCACCGGCTGGCTCGTGAAGTTCCCCGCGCGCGAGGACAATCCCCAGAGCGCGTCGCTCGAGCACGCGTACTTCTTGATGGCGAAGGCCGCGGGTCTCGACGTGCCCCGAACGCAGCTACTGGCGAAGGCCAAGGGCCGCGCGGGGTACTTCGCGATCGAGCGGTTCGATCGCAAGGGATCGACGCGGGTGCACATGCACACGCTCGGCGGGCTCCTCCAGTTGCCGCATGGCTATCCGGCGCTCGACTACCGCGATGTGCTCAAGGCCACGCGCGATCTCACGCGGAACGAGGCGGCAGTGAGCGAGATGTTCCGCCGGGCATGCTTCAACGTCTTCGCGCACAACCGTGACGACCACAGCCGCAACTTCGCGTACCTGATGGACGGCGAGGGAACGTGGACGCCGAGCCCCGCCTACGACCTCACCTTCTCGGAAGGGCCCGGCGGCGAGCACAGACATTGATCGTCGGAGAAGGGCGTAGACCGAGCGCCGAGCACCTCGTCGCGCTCGCTGCCGACGTCGGCTTGAAGAAGAAGTCCGCAAAGATCGTCGACGAAGTTCGGGCGGCCGTCGCCGACTTCAAGCGGTTCGCCGATCAGGCCGGCGTGCCAGCGAGACTTCGCGCAGAGATCGCCAAGGCTCTATCCTCGGCGAATCGATCCTCGTAGGGGCACGGAGGAAGGGACGGGTTGTTTCAGCGATTCAGCATGGTAGGCATGCCCGATGGACCTCGTCCCCGCGACACGCGACGACAAGCCTGCGCTCCTCGCTCTGAACGAGTACTACACGTACGATTTCAGCGAGCTTCTCGGCCTCGACGTCGGCGAGGACGGGCGTTGAGGCTCGCACCCGCGCGATGCACCCCCGTGACGGCCCCGGTCTCGACGCGCTCAAGCGTCGCGAGGCCCGCGGCCTTCGCCCACCCTTGGTAGCGCAGGCGCAGCGACTCCCAGAAAATGCGCGACAAGGCCGCCAGCACGCGAGCGAGAATTGTAGCCCACTTGAAGATCGCGTCGCGAGAGCGGAGCTGCGTGTCTTCGACGCGGCAGAGGCCGCTCTTCCAGAGGCGCGTGCTGCGAGGAAAGCCGGTGCCTTGTGGGCCGTAGCGGGAGCGGGCGAGGATCCCGATCGACCGCATGCTCGCGCTGAGCTGAGCCGCGAGCGCGGCTGTCCGACTTGACCTGAGCGGGCCGAGCGCCGCGGCTTTGCGGCGCTAAAGCGTGTCCCAGAGCACGACAAGGCGCTGCGAGCCGCTCGGATCCACCCGAACCGGCACGGACGCGCCCTTCAGTAGCCGGCCAACATGGAGCTCGCTCACCGCATCACGCACGGTGATCGCGCGCCCGTCTCCCCCGTCGAGCATCAGGCTGACCCTTCAGCGGCGCCCTTGATCTGATCCACCTCGCGGCGGGATCGTGATCCACGGCGCCGCGTGAGCGGCGCGTGCGGAGCGGCGGGATATTGATCCACCTGGGTGCCGGGAAGGCGCCCGGGGCTGCGCGTTGCGCGACCCTTGGCGATGGCCGCCTGCCGCCGCTGCGCCGAGTGCCGCAAGACGTTCACGCCCGCGCGCTCGGCGCGAAGCACGCAGCAGGTCTGCAGCAGGGCGTGCCGCAAGAGACGCGATCGCAAGCTTGCGCGCGTTCGCCGTCGTCGTGATCTCGACGACGCGCGCATCGACGATTGCGCTCGGCAGCGCGTGCGGCGGCAGCTCTTGGCAGGGAAATGTCACGCGCCGCCCTCGCTTCGCAAGACCCCGACACCGTGGGGGAATTCTCCGCAAACCTGGCAAAGCCGTCACACGTGAGCCTCGGAGATTGAGCGGCGCCGTGATGGCGTGCGGTCCGTGCAAGACGGTCAGGCCGAGACGCGTCACGTCGAGATCGCGCCGCTCGGCGAGCGGCTCGCGCCGCTGCGTCTATGCGACGCCGCGGCGCTCGCGGCGGTGCGCGGTTCGTTCGAGCGGCACGGGCAGCTCAGCGCGCTGACGCTCTTCGTCGAGGGAGACAGGCTCGAGATCCTCGACGGCTTCAAGCGCGTGCGCGCGGCGCGCGCGCTCGGGTGGTCGACGCTGCTCGCTCGCGTCGACGACGTGGGCGTCGTCGACGCGAAGCTGCGCCTCTGCGAGCTGCACGACGGACGTCGGCTCACCGAGCTCGAGGAGGCGTGGCTCGTTCGCTCGCTCTACCGCGAGGACGGCCTCGGGCAGCCCGAGATTGCCCGACGCATGAGTCGCCACAAGAGCTGGGTCTGCCGCCGCCTGCTGCTCGTCGAGTCGCTCGAGCCGGTGGTGCAGGCCCACGTCAGGCTCGGACTGCTCGCGCCGCGGGCGGCGGTCGCCCTGGGACGGTTGCCACGTGGCAACCAGCAGGACGCGAGCGCCGTCGTCGTGCGGCGTGGGTTGACCGTTCGACAGACCGAGCTGCTCGTCGCCGAGGTGCTCGATCATCAGGACCGCGGCGCGCGCGCCGAGCTGCTCGCGCGGCGCCTGGACGGACCGGCGCCGCCGGGCCCGAAGCCGGGACCGCGCCCGACGCGCGCCGTGCGCAACGAGGCGGACTGGATGAGCGCCGACGTCGCAAAGGTCCGCGAGCTCACCGCGCGCCTCGAGGCCCGTCTTCTCGCGACGCCGCTCGAGACACTTCCCTCGGGCGCGGCCGAGATCCTGCGCGAAGCGCTGGCGGCGCTCTTGCCGATACTGCGCGCGCTCGACGGCGCCATCCGCGCCGCCACGGGACGTGAGGACGCCGCATGACGTTCCCCTTTCGCAGCCGCGAGCAGCTCGTGCATCAGATCATCACGCTCGCGCGCGACGGGGTTTCGAGGCGCGCGATCACGCGCGCGGTCGCCGTCAGCCGCAATACGGTCAAGGCGGTGCTCGCAAAGCATGAGCACTCACGCGAGGCCGAGCACACGGCGCTCGCTCCGCGCCCCCTGCGCGCACCGCGCCCCTCGAAGCTCGATGCCTTCAAGCCGCGCGTCGCCGAGCTGATGGCGCGCTTCGCGGACATCACCGCGCAGCGCGTGTTCGAGATCCTGCGCGCGGAGGGCTTCGGCGGCGGCTACACCGCCGTCAAGAAGCACGTGCGCACTGCGCGGCCGGCGCCGCCGCCCACGCCGAGCCCGACGACGCCCGTGTACGGCCCGGGAGAGATGGCCGAGAGCGACTGGTCTCCGTACGTGATGCGCTTCGACAACGGGACGCGCCTCAGGGTGGAGGCGCTCTCGTACGTCCTCGTTTCGAGCACGCGGAAGTTCTTCGCCCTCTACGAGAGCAATGGTCTGCACGCGCTGATGGACGGCCATGCCCGCGCCTTCGACGGCCATGCCCGCGCCTTCGAGCGCTTCAAGGGCTGCGCCGCGCGCTGCAAGTACGACAGCCAGAAGCCCGTCGTGCTGCGCTGGGAGGGCAATCAGCCCATCTACAATCCGCGCTTCCTCGCGTTCTCGAGTCACTACGAGTTTCGGCCGCTCGCCGTTCGTCGCGGGCATCCCGACGACAAACCCCGCACCGAGAGATCCTTCTGGGAGGTCGAGCGCTCGTTCCTCAACGGCCGCTCGTTCCACGATCTCGACGACATGCGCGCCCAGCTCGCGCAGTGGACCGACGAGATCGTCGATCATCGGCGTCGCCACAAGACCACCGCGCTCGAGCGCTTCGCGACCGAGCGCGAAAGGCTGGTCTCGCTGCCACGACATCCGTACGACACCGCGCGCGTCGTCTACCGCGTCTGCGGCATCGATGGCTTCGTCGACTGGGAGGGAAATCGGTACGCCGTTCCCTACGACCACGTCACCGATATCCTCCCGGTGCGCGTGACCCAGCGCGAGCTGTTCGTCTACGCCGCCGACCTGAAGTGCGTCGCGCGCCACGAGCTCGCTCTGCGCGGCCAGGGGTTGAAGCTCGACCCCGCTCAGCTCCATCCGCTGCCCCAGCGAAAGAGCCCGATCGATCTCGACCAGGTCCAGCTGGCCTTCGAGGGAATGGGCGAGCGCGCCGCCGCATTCTTTCGCCTGATGAGCCTCGGCGCACCCCGCGTCTGGGGCGCTCAGGCCCGACAGATCCTGCTCTTGCGCGAGCGCTTCCGCACCGACGATGTCGACGCGGCCCTCGGACACGCAGCAGCCTTCGGCGCCCTCGATCATCGCGCCGTCGAGCGCATCCTCGCGGCTCGCGCGATGCCCCGCACCCTCGACGAGT
>JAYTOQ010001112.1:0-4578 GCA_043747665.1 Polyangiaceae bacterium
GAAGGGCGACGGCTTCGTACCGATGCCCACGAACACGCTGGCCGGCGACGTGCATCTCGTGATGCCGAAGGTGGTCCTGGCGCAGAAGCAGGGCCTCGACGGAGCGCCCGCCTCCGCGAGCTTCACCATTCCCGACGATGCGGCCAACCCGGCAGCAAGCCGGCTCCACTGGCTCAGCCCGCAGAAGATGACGTTCGATGTCGCTCCCGAGCTCGCCCTCGTGCCCGGCCTCTACGACATCGACGTGACCAACCCGGACGGCTCGAAGAGCACGACGTTCGCCGGTGCGCTCGCCGCTGTTCCAAGGCCAGGCGCGACCAAGGTGACGCCTGACCTCTTCTGTGACGCCGAGGACGATCAGACCATCACCATCACCGGCACCAACGTCCTGAAGGTCGGCACGCAGCTCGCTGTCGCACGCATCGGCACGAAAGACTTCACCGCCTCGTCGCTCACCGACTGCAAGGACGTCCCGGGCACGCACGTCGAGGGTAGCGTCCAGCTGTGCTCGACGGCCTCCTTCGTGATCCCCAAGGGCTCGCTCGAGGCAGGCAACTACGACGTCACCATCACCAACCCTGGCCCGGCTGCGTGCAAGTCGACGGAGAAGCTCTCTGTCGCCGTCGTGCCGCCACCCAGCGTCGCGACCATCGTGCCCACCGCGATCTGCGACGACCAGACCAATCAGACCATCACCATCAACGGCACGGGTTTTCTCGAGGTGGGGACGACGCTCCCTACGCTGAGCATCGGAGGAAAGCCCTTCGTCCCGATGTCGGCCGGGGGATGCATGCCGGTGGCAGGCACGTTCATCGAGGGCGCGGTGCAGGCATGCACCTCGCTCGTGATCACCGTCCCGAAGGGGACGTTCACGACTGGGGATTACCCGGTGGAGATCACCAACCCGCCGCCTGCAGCTTGCAAGACGCTGCAGATGGTGTCGCTCCATGACGAGGCGCCGCCCACCGTCGCGACCGTTGCGCCAGCGACCATCTGCGCGGGAGGCAGCAAGCTGACCCTCGATGGAACCGGCTTCCTCGGCACGCCCACCGTCACGCTGGAGGCGTCGGGCCAGCCCCCCATCACCGGCACCAACACCACCGTCGACGGCACCGGAACGCAGCTCCAGACGCAGATCGGCGCAGGCGCCAACCCAGGCACTACCTACGACGTCGTCGTCACCAATCCGGATGGATGTTTCGACAGCCCGCCGCCGCACAATACGGTCACGGTCGTTCCTGGGCCGGTGCTCTTCCTCGCCGATCCCGAGGTCGTCTACAACGGCGTCAACACCGGCGTGACCATTTACGGCACAGGCTTCAACCGCCCGTTCCCGGCCGGCGCGCTCACGATGGTCCCGACCGGAGCGGCCGCGCCCATCACCACGCTCGCGTATGTCGAGGACGCGCCCGCCCATCCGAATCGCCTGGATGCCACCGTGCCCAAGAACCAGCCGGCCGGCGTCTACGACCTGTACTTCGCCGACAACAGCGGCTGCACGGCGTTCCTGGCGAAGGCCATCTCCGTCAAGGCCGCGACGACCATCTCGATCAAGAACGTGGTCCCGCCGTTCGGCACGACCGCGAGCGACACCGCCATCACGATCTTCCGTGATAAGGCCGCGGGCGCTCCGGGTAACCAGGTGTTCATCGCGCCGCCGCGCGTGTTCTTGAATCCGACCGGCGTCGCGACCGCCAATACGATCCCGCTCGAGTCGGTCTCGTTCGTGAACGGCGACACCCTCACGGCAGTCGTACCGAAGGGCACGCCACCGCACGTCTACGATCTCCTCGTGACGAACCCGGACGGTACGGTCGGCTTCCTCGGCAGCGCGTACACCGAGACCACGGCTGCGCTGCCGCCGCCGACCATCACCGCGGTGACCCCGTCGTCGATCGTCAACGCGGCGGGACAGGTCGTCACCGTCAAGGGACAGGCCTTCCGGACCTCGCTGATCACCGCGACGTGCAAGACCGCGGCAGGCGTGAGCCCCATGCCTATGGTGGTGTCGGGCGCCGTCGTCTGCAACGCCAGCGGCTGCACGCAGACCGCGACCATTGACGGCTCGGCGCTCACCGCGTCGGACATTTGCGTCCTGCGCCTCACCAACGCGGACGGAACGTACGCGGACTACTCCGCCATCGGCGTTACCGGCTCGTCGCTCAACCTCCAGAAGCCGCCGGTGGCAGGCACCAACATGACCACGGCGCGGCGAGCGTTGGTCGCGAGCGCGGCCAACGCGACGAGCGCCGCCCGCTTCGTCTACGCCATCGGCGGCGACGCCAGCGCCGCCTTCGCGAACGCGCCGTTCAACACCAGCGAATTCGCCTCGGTCGACATCTTCGGGACCATGGGCCCGTGGCAGGCCCAGCGATACGACATCGGCGGCGCGCGCAGCTTCGCTGGCACCGGCAAGCAGGGACGCTACACGTACATCTTCGGCGGCTCGAACGGCGCCGCGAACCTCGCGACCGCGCGTCGCGCCATCACCCTGGATCCTCAAGAGGTCCCAGGGCTGGACGTCAACGACCTCGTGCTCCAGGCGGCGGGCCTCGACCCCGGCTACTGGTTCTATCGCGTGTCGGCGACGTTCGGCGCCGGCGATCTGGATAACCCGCTCGGCGAATCGCTGCCGAGCCGCGAGGTGATCGTCCGCGTCCCCACGTTCGCGGGCAAGAAGGTCGAGGTGGTCCTCTCCTGGACCGCGCCGGTGGACGCGCTCGGTACAGCGCTTCCCAACGTCTCCGGCTACCGCGTCTACCGCACGAAGCTCGCGAACGGTGCGGCCGGCAGCGAGGTGCTGCTCGGCACCACCCTCGCGGCGACGCTCTCGTTCTCCGATGACGGAACGGCAGCTCCCGGAACCGAGACGCCGCTTCCCACGGGCAGCATGGGCAAGTGGGCCTCGCTCGCGGACATGACGACCGCACGCAAGGGGCCGGCCGGAGCCGTCGCCTTCGATCCGGCGAATCCGAACCGCTTCTACGTTTACGCGGGTCTCGGCCTCGACGTGGCAAACGCGGCTCTCGGCTCGTACGAGTTCCTCCGCGTCGACATCGCCGCCAACGGCCACCAGACGGCAGCCGGCGCATGGACGCTCGGCAGCGGCGGCGCTTCCGCCATCCCGACACCGCGCTGGCAGGCCGGTGCATGGTCCGCAGACTCCACGGTGTCGACGACCATCACCGCCACCCCGCCTGACACCTACGTGTTCTTCGGCGGAGGCATCACGGCTGCAGGCGCCGCCGCAAACGCAGTTCATGTCGGCAAGGTCGTGGCGGGCGGGGATCTCGGCGCCATCGTCGCGTCGAAGGCCTTCTCCAGCAACGTCGCGGGTTACGGTGTCCTCGCCGCCAACAACCAGCTCTTCACGTTCGGCGGCGCCAACGCCGCGCCGTCGAATGGCGCGAAGTCGGCCGCGTTCGCGGGCGCGGCGCCCGGCCTCGCGAACAACGCGTGGAACTCCGAGGGACTGCAGCTGTTGCAGCCGCGCTACCTGATGGGAAGCGCGGTGCAGAGCGCGTTCGTCTTCCTCGTCGGCGGTGACACGGCGGGCGGCGTCGGCTCGAACACGACCGAGCTGGTGGTGTGGTGATGGCGAAGGTTTGTCGAAAGGATCGATCGATGCGACTCGCGCTTACGCTCTCCGCCGTTCTCGCTGCCTCTTCCTTCGCCGTTCCCGCGGGGGCGCAGGAACCGACCGGACAGACGGAGGCGGCTCCCGCGCCGACCGCGGCTCCGGCGCCCAGCGCGTCTCCGCCGGCTGCGAGTGAAGAGCCGCGCGCGGAGGAAGCACCGAAGTCGCACGGCGGATTGCTCGCCGGCGCGAAGGTCGGCGGGCTCTTGTCCTTCGGCGGCCTCAATCCGAACGCGCGTGTGGGGCTGGAGCTTGGTTACGTGTTCCCCTGGCTCAACCGCAGCTTCGCGTTCCTCATCGATGCCGACTACGCGGCGCCGAAGAGCTCGGGCAGCCAGGCCGGGGACCCGCGCGTACAAGGCGGCACCTACGACTGGCATCTCACCGAGCAGATCCTCGCGATCCAGCCGACCGTCATGTACCGCTTCACGAAGCTGAAGAGCGTGGTGCCTTTCATCGGCATCGGACCGCGCATCTACATGCTGCGGAGCACGGTGCGCGGCGCGGTGGGGAGCGTGGAGATCCCGGAGACCACCGAGCAATCGACGAAGGTGGGCCTCGGCGTCCCGTTCGGCGCCGAGATCAAGCTCGGACCGGGAGCGCTCATCGGCGAGCTGCTCTTCGAGTACGGCAGCCTCGATCACACGGCGACCGGCGACTCCAACACCGGCGCGCTCAGCCTGGCCATCGGTTACCGCCTCCTGCTGTAGGGCTGTAGGGTCGACTGGGCCCTCGTCTCAGCAGCCGCCGCCCCATCCAAGGAACGAGCCCGACGCCTGCGACTCGAGCAGCTTGCCCTGTCCATCGACGAGGTCCACGCTGCCGCTCGTGTTCCAGCGCACGCTCGGCAATGGCTCGTCGCAAAATTTTCGACCGACGTGGAGCTGGTGCTTCATCGTGATCGCGAGCGGCTCCGAGACGTAGACGTCGTAGCCGCAGCC
>JAYTOQ010001113.1:0-2403 GCA_043747665.1 Polyangiaceae bacterium
GAGGGCATGGTCATCCTCGACGACGAGGCCGACATGCTTCATCTCACGCCGTGGCTCGTGCAGAGCTCGTTCGAGACGGGCCTGACGGACGCTCATGTCTCGCTCGCGAAGCGCGTCCTGGCTCGCGTCGCGCCATGACGTGCGGTGACCTGTCAGAGCATGCGTCGCGCCGAGCGCGCGCCCGGCAATCCGCGCCGCGAGGAGACGGGCTTCCATGCCCGAGGACGAACGAGCGGGTTCGGTGCAGATCTGTCAGCGCTTTTCTCGCGGCTTCTATGCGGCGCTCACTGTCGGACGAACACGAACGGGATCTGCACCTGCTTGACCTCGCCGGGCGCCGGGAAATTCCAGGTGCGGAGCTGCTGCTCGATGCACTTGCCGACGACCGGATCGTTACCCGAGGTGCTCACGTTCTGCACCGAGCCGTTCGGCGCGATGGTGATGGCCGCCGTCACCTTGGTGCTGCCGGCCGCGCTCCCGCCGCGGTCGAGGCAGGTCCGCTTGACGCCCGCCTTGCGTGAATTGACGACGCGCTCGATCGCCCCCTGATCGAACGCGCCTCCCGCGGACGGCCCCGAGTCGCTGGGCTTCGGGATGTTCGGTCCGCTCAGGCTCGACAGGTCCGCGGGCAGCGGCACCACCTGGTTCTGCGACGGCGCTTGCGCCTTCATCTCCGCGCTCGCCTTCTGCGCGCTGTCCAGGCTCGTCGCGCTCGCCACCTTCTTCAGCGTCGCCTGCACGCTCGCCCCGTACTGCGCGCGCTCGGCTTCCATCTTCTTCTGGAGCTCGGCGAGGAGCGCAGCGCTGGCCGCAGCCTCGCCGGCGTTCTCGTCGGCCTGCTGCTTCAGCGTCTTCACCTCCGCGAGCGCCGCCGCGAGCGCGTCTGCGTCCTTGCGCGCCTGCGATGCGCGCGCGTTGCTCTCGCTCGCATAGAACAGCGACCCGCCCACGATCATCAGCACGATCAAGAGGCCGACCGACCAGCGAATGCGCTGCGCCTTCTGCTCGTCGCCGAGGCTCGCCGCCAGGAAGCTCCGCGAATTGTCGCTGAGGGGAACGCTGCCGCGCTTCCACAGCTCCACCGCCGAAGCGAGGCGGCCCTTGCGCCACAGCTCCGCAACGTCTCTCGATTCGATCCAGCGCGCGGCGTTCCGCTCGATGTGCGCGACGAGGAGCCGGTCGTCGCGCGCGCTCTCGAGCCATGCGCGAGCCAGGCTCCACTCGCGCAGGATCGAGTCGTGAACGAACGTCACGCCGGCCTTGTCCTCGATGAGGAGGCGCGCCTTCATCAGCGCGCTCACCACGTCCTGTGCGGGCTCACCGTGGCGTTCGACGAGATCCGTGCGCGCGACGTGCGCAGGCGTTCCTTCGGGCGTGGTCATCGCGAGGAGCACCTCGCGGAGGGTCTCCTCGGGGAGCTTCAGCCCTGCGATGGAGGCGTCGGCGTGCTGCTCGAGCGCGCCTCGCATGCCGCCCTTCGCGCTGAAGCCCGCACGCGTGATGGTCTTCTTCTCCGTGTCGCGCGCCGCCCAGAGCCGCGTCAGGCCGAACTGAGCGAGCGGCATCGCGGCCTCACGGCTCTGGAGGTCGAGCAGGACCTCGCGCTGGAGGTCTGCGTCCTCGAACTTGTAGCCGTACGCCTCCAGCGAGCGATCGAGGACCTCTTCCCAGCCCGGGCCGGAGAGCGGTGAGAGCTGCTGCGTGCCTCGCGAGAGCGCGCGCGAGAAGTGCGGATCGACCGCGAGCACGCCATCGAGCAGATCGCGTCGCGCGACCACGATCACGCGCACGCCAACGGGCGCCTCGGCGAGGCGCGAGAGGAGATCGAGCGCGTCGAGGCGGCCTTTCTCGGCGGTCGGATCGTCGGCGTCATGCAGCGTGACGATCTCCTCCAGCTGATCGACGAGGATCACGATGCCCTCGGACTTCGCGTCCACGTAGGCCGAGAGCTGCTGCGCCACCGCCTCGGGGTGATCGGCGAGGGCCTTGCCGAGCACCTTCGAGAGCGCTGTGTCGAGCGAGGCCATCAAGTCCTTCCCGGGCGAGACGAGCACGCTCCGGTACTTCGAGGGCCATCCGCCGAGCGCGCCCTCCTCGATGGCGGGAACGACGCCGGCCCGCGTGAGGCTGCTCTTGCCGGTCCCGGACAGTCCCACGATACCGACCAGGCCGCGCGTGCGAAGGAGCTCGATCGCGCCGGCGATCTCCGCCGAGCGCCCGAAGAAGACGTCACGATCCTCGGTCTCGTACTTGTCGAGACCGGGGAAGGGGCCGCGCTCCTCGGCGGGGAGCTTGCGCTCGTGACCCGCGAGCGCGCTGCGAATCCGCTCGAGCGAATGACGGACGACGTCCGCTGAGCGCGGTCGTCCTTCGCGCGTCGCCGAGACCATCGCGTCGACGAGC
>JAYTOQ010001114.1:0-2598 GCA_043747665.1 Polyangiaceae bacterium
GAGCTCGACCGCGATGGTCAGCCGGTGCCGAAGGTCGATCTCGTCGCGGTGGATCATGATCTGTCGCCCAGTCAAGCGCGCAACCTCGAGCGCGCGACGGGATGCCAGGTCCTCGACCGCACGGGCGTCATCATCGAGATCTTCCACCGCCACGCGAAGAGCCGCGAGGCGCGCCTCCAGGTCGAGATCGCGCGGCTCAACTACACCGCGCCGCGCATGCGCGAGTCACCGGGCGGCAAGGAACGGCAGCAGGGAAAGGGCGCGGGCGAGGCCGCGCTCGAGCTCGATCGCCGCAAGGTCCGCGATCGCGTCGCCGAGCTGAAGAAGGAGCTCGACGCCGTCCAGCGCGATCAGGACGTGCGACGGTCGCACCGCCGTCAGGCGCGGCGCATCGCGCTGGTGGGCTACACCAACGCGGGGAAGTCGTCGCTGATGCGCGCGCTCACCGCGAGCGAGGTCTACGTCGAGAACAAGCTCTTCGCGACGCTCGACACCACGGTGCGCGCGCTGCATCCCGAGGCGAAGCCGCGCATCCTGGTGAGCGACACCGTCGGCTTCATCAGGAAGCTGCCGCACGATCTCGTCGCGAGCTTCAAGTCGACGCTCGACGAGGCGCTCGAGGCCTCGCACCTCCTGCACATCGTCGACGGCTCCGATCCGTCGTGGGAGGCGCAGCTCGAGGTCACGCGCGACGTGCTCGAGGAGATCGGCGCGGGCGACGTCCCCTCGACGCTCGTGATGAACAAGGTGGACCGCATCGAGGCGGAGGACCTTTTGCGCCTGCGCGTGCGCCTTCCCGATGCGTGGTTCGTGTCGGCGCATGATCCGAAGGACGTCGCGCTGATCCGCGACCGGATCATTTCCATTTTCGAGGCGTCGTACGTCGAGGACGAGCTGACGATCCCGTACGATCGCCAGGCGGTCCTCTCGGAGATGCACGACTTCGGCCGCGTGGGCGATCAGCGCTACGAGGACAGCGGCATCATCGTGACGTACCGTGCCGACGCCGACACCATCGCGCGCCTGAAGAGCAAGCTCGCAAAGTAGCCGTCAGACCTGGGCGATGGCCAGGGAGCGGCGAGGCTTCTCTTTGCCTATGCGGAGGTCGAGCTTCGAGAACGCCCGCTTGTACGCGGCGAAGTTGCCGCCGTCGCGGACGGCCTCGAGGACCGCGAGGCCTTCGTCGGGGCCGCCCTGCGCGAGGATGTACTCGACCCACGCCCACTTCGCGCTCGTCGAGCGGACGTCGGCACGTCCCCGCAAGCCGCGCTTGAGGCGCTCGAGACGCTTCTCCACCACGGCGATGCCCGCGAAGCCGGCGCCGTCCATGGGCGTGTTGCGCTTCGCGCAGAACGGCGCGATGCCCAGCGCCACCGGGACGATCTTCGACAGCTCGGTGGTGAACCGCGCGCACTCGTCGATGTCCTCGTCGCTTTCGCCGGGCAGCCCGATCATCAGATAGAGCTTCAGCCGATCCATCCCGTGGAGGCGCGCCAGCTCCGCGCAGCGGAGGAGGTGCTTCTCCTTCGCCCTGCGCTCGAGGAGCTCGCGCATCTTCTCGCTCGGACCGTCCATCGCGGTCGTGAGCGTGCGGTAACCGGCGCGCGCGAGCGCTCCGACAAACTCGTCCTTCAAGCGGTCCGGACGAAGAGACGAGAGGCCGACCTCGCGCCCCTGGTCGGTGAGCGTGTTGACGATGTCGACGATCTTCGGATGATCGCTGACGGCGGCGCCCACGAGCCCGACGCGCTTCGCGTCCTTGGGAATGAGCTCGAGAATGCGCTCCATCGACGCGAGGCGCATGCCGCCGTTGGTCGACCGACGCATCACGCAGTAGGTGCAGCGCCGCGAGCAACCGCGCTCGGTCTCGATCAGGAACATGTCGCTGAGGACCATGTGTGGCGTGCGGATGGGCGCCCACGCGGGGATCATCTCGTCCGGCACCTTGGCGACGGTCGGCAGCACCGCGCCGTGGTGCTCGGGGACGAACACGTGCGGGATCTTGGCGAGCGCCGCGAGACGGTCGACGTGCGCGGACGTGCCCTCGAGGACGCGCAGCACCTCGACGATGATCTCCTCGGCCTCGCCGATCACCAACGCATCGCAGAAGGGCGCGAGAGGCAGCGGATTCGAAAACGTGAGCGGACCGCCCGCGAGCACGAACGGATGGCGCGTCGCGTCGCGCTCGCTCCGCAGCGCGGGGATGCTCGCGGCCTCCAGCATGCGCACGAAGCCGCCGATCTCTATCTCGTACGCGATGCTCGCGGCGAGCACCGGGAACGTCTCGAGGGGTCGCAGCGACTCGTAGCTGACGGGCCGCGTCTGCGCGGCGAGATCGTTCTCGGCCTCGTCGTCGAGGACGACGCGCTCGCACGCCATCCCCGGCGTCTCCATGATAGCGCGGTAGATCCGCTGGTAGCCCAGCGAGCTCATCGCTGCGCCGTAAGGCGACGGATAGGTGAGGGCCACCGTGAACGGCGCCTGCTTGTCGAGCCGGCCCACCTCATCCATGAGGCGAGCGCGGATGCGCGACTCGCGCGTGGAATGGTCGACGACCCTCAAGCGACCTTCTTTACGGCTTTTTTCGGGCTCTGCAAG
>JAYTOQ010001115.1:0-1755 GCA_043747665.1 Polyangiaceae bacterium
GCCCTCGTGGGCTGTTCTTCGAGCAAGGACACGAACAGCGGACAGCCCGCGACACCCATGCCGGAAGGCGGCACGAACGCCGACGGCGGCGACACCGACGGCGGAACCGAGGGAGGCACGAGCGCCACGCTCCCGAAGCCTGTGCTCTGTCCCGAGACCGACTTCGTGAAGCCGAAGCTCCCCAACTCCGTTTACATCGGCGACGTCACCCTGGCCGCAGACACCACGTGGACTGCCGACAAGATCTATCTCATCAACGACAACTTCCGCATCGTGCACAAGCTCACCGTCGAGGCGGGCACCACCATCTGTCTCAGCAACAAGGGGCGGATGCTCGTCGGCGAGGGCATCGACCCCGGTGAGATCCATCTCAACGGCACGAAGGACAAGCCCGTCGTCATCACCGCGTTCCCGTCGACGAGCGATCCGACGAAGCCCGACGCGTATCACGGCGGCATCAAATTCGACACGTACCAGGGCTCGACGCTCTCGTACGTCAACATCTGGTACGGCGGGGCCGGCGGCGGTAGCTCGGCGTGGGCGTTCGAGCTCACGGACACTGCGCACGGCACGCCCGACGTGAAGGCGCCGCTCCTCGTCGATCACCTCGTGGTCGGCGCGGTCCAGGCGAAGGGCGTTCGCGTCGGTACCGATCTCGGCATCGCCGACGGCTCGTCCATCCAGTTCACCGGCTTCACGGAGCCATTCTCGACGAGCCCGGCTGTCGACGCGGTCGCCGAGGTCGAGATCACGAGCACCAAGTCGTTCGCGAAGGCGTTCACGTTCACCGGCGCTCCGATCCCCGACGCCGCGAAGCACGTGAAGCTTCGCATCGCGAGCACCGAGGGCAAGATCCAGCAGGACACCGACCTCGTCGACATCGGTGGTCTCCCGTTCCTCCTGAAGAATCAGCTCATCACGCAAGTCGTCGGCATGCAGAACGATCCCGTCGGCGCGACGCTCACCATTCACGAGGGCGTCACGCTCAAGATGGACGGCGTCTTCATCGTCGGCGCGACGAGCGGCTCGGCGCAGGGCAACCTCGTCGTCGCTGGTACCACCGCGAAGCCGGTCATCTTCACGTCGACGAGCGACACCCCCGCGTCCGGTGACTGGGAGGGCTTCTACTTCGTCGGTGGTCAGTACAGCCCCGCGAAGACGAAGATCGACAACGCACAGATCCTCTACGCGGGCGTCGACCCGAGCAACGGCCAGCAGGTCAACCACCACGTCGGCCGCTGCGGGACGAACTTCGAAGGCGCCGTGATGATCACGGGCTCGAGCGTGTCGACGGGCTACGACGGTCCGGCGATCACCAACACGAAGATCGCGCACTCCAAGTCGGAGGGCATCGTCTCCGATGCGACCACCATGGGCGCCTTCTGCCAGACCGCCTACAACAAGCCCGACGTCACCTTCGACGACATCGCCGGCACGAAGATCAACGTCGCGACCTGTCCCTGACGTTGCCCGAGCACGCGCATGCGTGCTCGCGTGAGCCCTCGTGCCCGCCGCGCCCACATCGCGCGCGGCGCGGCGCGGCGCGGCGCGGCGCGGCTCGAGGCTGGCCCGATCTCTGCTCCATGGGCTCGCATGCGCAAGCCCACCGCCGCCCACTCCGCCCACTCCTCTGACTCGGCACCGCACGCTCACGTTCCGCACGCCACCACCAGCGGCACCTATCGTCGCGTCGCGATCCGGCCTGTCCTCACGCGCCCCGCGCTCGTGCTCGCGCGGCGCTCTCGCGAGATCGAT
>JAYTOQ010001116.1:0-6636 GCA_043747665.1 Polyangiaceae bacterium
CACTCCGAAGCGGAGGATCGGCTTGAACGCTCGCTCGACCGGGGAGATGGTGCGCTTCTTCGGCGGCGCGCCCGCGTCGACGAGCTCCTTGGCCTTCTCGGTCGCCTTCTGGACGAGCGTGGAGGTGTCCGGCTCTTCGAGGTCGAGCGTCACGTTCTCGGAGAGCACGCGGATGAGGCGCAGGTACGGCCACTCCGGCTCGCTCATCGCGTTCAGCTCGGCGAGCGCGTACTCGGCGTTGCCGGGATCGGATACCTCGAGATCGGCGATGAAATCGCGCCAGGCGTTCTTGTAACGCTCGAAGTAGAGGTCACGCAGCTTGCCGATCGCTTGCCCGACCTGGGTCTCGTCCTCGCCGAGCACCCAGCGCTCGGCCGCCAGCTTCTGGCCCTCGGTCCCGAGAAGCGCCTTCACCCGGAACCATCCCTGCTTCGTGTACGCGCCGGTCACCTTGGCGCCGTTGCGTGACTTGACGAAAGGACCGACCGATCCGTAGAAGACCGCCTCGCGACGGATGGGCGCGATCTCGGTGTTCGCATCGCGAACGAGCGTCTCGTAGAGGCGATCGACCTGAGGCACCTGCGCGAGGATCGATCGCGCGCGCGTGACGAGGCGCTGATCCGGCTGCCATGGCTTGATCTCGCCGCGCTTCAGGAGCTCGCACACGTACGCGACGTGCGGTGCCAGGACCTCGCCCTGGCCCTTCGCGTGGGCATGGGACAGGAGCTCCCACTGTCGCACGAGGCGCGGAGTGGCCCACGCGGGGTCCATGTGCTCGGAGTCGCCGAGCATGAGATAGAGCTTTAGGTAGTCGAAGTCGCGATTGAAGTTCTCCGAGGTCCGCACGGGCGCCGACTCGAGCGCGCGGAGACGATCCTCGAGATCGGCGCGCGCGCCGGCGACGAGCGCGCGGTACACCGAGGCTGCGTAGACGTCGCGCAGCGCGCCGTAGAGGGTGTCGCCGGTGTACATGCCCCAGCGGAGCTGCACGGGGGTGTCTTCGCGCCAGCCGTCGAGCTGGCGGAGGCGCGCCTCGGCCTTCGAGAGACGATCGCCTCCTTGCGTGACGCCCGCCACGTCGTCCCAGGTCGTCGACTGCAACGCAGCACCGATCTCCGACGTCGACCGTACGAGCTCGCGATTGCGGAAGAACGTGCAGCCGGCGGGCAGGACCAGCATGCTCGCCGAGAGCATCGCGACGGCGGCCACCGCACCGCGGAGGAGCATCTGCCGGCGCTTCTCGCCCTCGGTCTGCCCGCCAAGGTTTTGATCCGGGAACATGACCTTGAAGAAGAGGTCGGTGAGAAAGAAGCTCTTCGCTTCGGTCGGCGGCTGTCCGTCCTGCCGGTTCGCGTTGGGCACGCCGATCCGGAGCGCGGCGGCCATGGCGTTGACGACACGCGCCGTGGGACGCACGTTCTGGGTACCGCTGGTCAGGTAGACGCCGCGGAGGGTTGGCGTCTCCTGGAACGTGTTCCGCTGGAACAACACCGAGACGAAGGACGCGAGGTGGTCCTTGAGCGCCGCGACCTCGACGGGGAAGTGGATGATCGCCTGGCGCACCGGGATGCTTCGCTCGCCCGTCATCCGCCGCACGGCCCGGCCGTGCAGCGCGTCGACCAGCGCATCGAACTCGGCTTCGAAGAGCGCGCGCGGCTCTTGTTTCGTATCGGGCGGGACCGTCATGCCCCAGATCTGGCCGCGCTCGCTCTTGCGCAGATCACCCCAGCACTCGGTGAAACCGGCGATGAGGTCGGCCTTCGTGAAGACCACGTAGACGGGGACGAGCACCTTCAGCCGGGTCGTGACCTCGTCGAGGCGCGCGCGCATCTGCTTGGCGACGCCCTCGATCTGCTCCTCGCTCGCGGCGGCGAGATCCTGGACGCTGAGCGCGACGATGAGGCCGTTGATCGGCTTCCGCTTGCGATACTTCCGAAGCAGATCGAGAAACCCGAGCCATTCAGGCTGATCGTCGGCGCTCGTGGCATAGCGACCGGCGGTGTCGAGGATGATGGCGTCGTTGGTGAACCACCAGTCGCAGTTGCGGGTCCCGCCCGTGCCGCGATAGGCAGCCCCCTGGTCGAGCGGAAACGTGAGCCCGGAGTGGCGGATGGCGGTGGTCTTGCCAGCGCCCGGCGGGCCGACGATCACGTACCAGGGGAGCTTGTAGAGCGCGGCGCCACCTCCGCCTGCTCCGAGGCGGCTCTGCTTCAGCGCGGCGATGGCCTTCTGGACCTGCGCCTGGAGCGCGTTGATCTGCTCGCGACTGTCGGGCCGCGCGCCGGCGAGCTGCTTTGCGCCCTGCTCGATGAGGCCGCGCTCGATCTTCGATGCCCGCGTGATGCGAAGCAAGAAGATGAACATGACGACGATGAGCGTGATGCCGACGACGAGGAGCGTCACGCCGACCTTGACCCCGAGCGAGATGCCGAAGTACCAGCCGCCGAGCCAGATCGCTCCCAGAACGAAGGCGAGGAGCATCACGCCGAACGCTATCCACATGGCGCGCACTAGCGTTTCTCCGGAGCGCCATTGGCGCCGTTGACGTTCGCGTAGTCGTGCATGGGGCGCGTGGCGTCGCGCACCTGCATTCCGAGCACGACACGGAAGACGATGAAGACGAGGAGCGCGAGCGCGAAGAAGCCGAGCCCGAGGCGCACGAGCGGCGCCTCGAACTGAAGGATGCTGCGCCCTTCCTTCGGCTCGCCGTGCGGGCTGATCGCGTCGGGTCCCGAGGCCTGCGCGACGCGAGCGCCGACGCGATCGTAGATCGGGGCGAGCCCTTCGCCGCCGGTGACCGCATAGCGGCCCTGGAAACCGACCGCCATGCAGAGGAAGTAGATCTGGAGGACGTGGGCGCGGTGCGGTTGTCCCTCGAGCATGCTGAGGCGCCGGAAGAAGTTCTCGCCGGCGGTGTTCTCGTTGAAGCGAATGAGCTGGAGCGGCCTCGTGCGCCACTCGGCCTGCCCCGGCCACCCGTGGACGCGAGCGAGGAGCTCGTCGATGAGCGCGACGATCGCGTACTGGGCCTCGACGATGTCTTCCGGAAGGATGCCCGCGGAGCGCGCTCGGTCCATCATCGTGGAGAGCTGCTGCTCCACCGTGCTGCGGAGTGCCGAGGGCGTCGGAAGCGAACCGCGAGCCGACACGAGATCGGGGATCGTCCCGAGGAGGTCGGTGCACGCCCAGTACATCGGCGCCATGAGCGGGTGCGCGGTCGTAGGCGCCGAGCGTGCGTTGATGGACGTCGCGAAGAACGAGGACCGGCGCGGCGGCGGCGGCGCGAGGGGCGGAAGCGGAGCGCCACCCCGCGGCGGGGCCGGAACGCTGGACAGACGGATGGTGCGGTTCATCGGCGGACGGATGGAACATACCGTTTTCGTGGTCCGAAAGCGGGTGGACGAGCAGGACGCATCGGACGGAATCCAGCGATGTTGCGGAGAATCGCCAGGCCCGAGGTCGAATCTCGGATGCGAGCAGGCGTGGGCGCGACGCAGACGTCACGCTGTTGCTCCGTACGGAGCCGCGGTATCTTCGGCGCCGAACGATGCGCCGCCCCGCCTTCGCGCTCCTTTCTTCGGCCTCGGTCGCGATGGCTCTGTTGCCTGGATGCGCGCCGTCACGTCTACCGAGCGCGCGCGGTGTCGATCCCGGGCAGCAGGTGGAGAACGGCCGACTCGCGCTCGGCGGCATGCGGCTGCTACCCGCGGTGTGCACTGGAGTGGACACCAAGCCGGACTACGCGACGCTCGACGAGAACGCGATGGTCACGTTCCTCAAGGCGCGAGGCTTGCCGGTGCGCATCGAACGGGCGCGCGCGGATCTCTTTTACGTCGAGGTCCAGGTGAACCCCGACACCGACGAGTGGGCGCGCCTCCGCGTCGCCGTCCTCGCGACCCCCGAGCAAGCGGGCCGGGAGCTCCACGACGCGATCCTCCAGCACGGCCCGGGGTCGTGGGGGATCCATCGCGCGAACCTGGCGGTGCTCGGCCCGGTCGGCAGCGTCCCGGACATCGTCGCGTTCGTCGGAAAGACGAAGCTCTCGTGCTGGGGCGTCCTGACCGTCGGCGGCCGCGATGACGACTTCGTGATCCCAGGAAATTACCGCGAGCTCTGAATCCGAGGTTTCGAGGCTCGAGCATCTTTGGACGCGACGAGCTCGCGCAACGCCACGCTCGCCGGCCGACCGCGCGATGCAAGTTCTGCGGAAATGCCGAGACACTTCCTCCCGACGAGGCCGAGCGAATGAGCGTCGTTGCGGTCCTGTGCTCTGCGGAGCGACTACGGGCCACCGTCGCCCAGCAACTTGAACGAATCGAAGAAATCCTGCTCCACGACCGTCGCGCCTGACCAGCTCGGCGCGACCACGATCAACTGATAGAGCCGCCCATCGACGAGGAAGACGCGCACGCGCTGCCGCATCGTGATGCCCGACGTCGTGGCGGTCACTGCCAGATCGAGCCCGGGATGCCCGTCGAGCGTGACCGGGCGCTCGCTGTCGATCGTCCCGCCGGTCGTCTCGACGACGCCTTCGCGCGCGCCGTCGAGGATGAGCTGCGGCGCGCGTCCCGAGCCCTTTGCGAAGTCGTCGTACGTGACGATGTATCCGCTCGTGCCGTATTGCACCTTGAAGAGGTGGACCGCAGCGCCTCCGCCGGTGATCGTCTTCTCCTCCACTTCAGGCGCTTTGCCTTCGGGAAAGCGAACATGGAATCCGCCGCTCGGCGTCCGGTACAACGAGCCGGCATCTGCGTTTCCCGCTCCGCCGTCGCCGGGCGCCGCGCCGTCGCCCAGCACGCTTCCGTCGGGGACGCCCGAGCCGCCATCGGTCGGAGCCGCGCCACCATCGACGCTCCCTGATCGCGCGCGCCGCTTGCACGCCGTGTCCGCGCAGGCCGCGAGCAGGACCAGCGTGGCGAACGCATCACGTCGCGTGAGCATCGGTCACAGGAGCTCGAGCGTTTCCATGACTCGCAGCATCTCGTCGCTGACGCCCACGAGCGTCTCCCCTTGATGAACGATCTCGACGAGGTCGACGCGATGGTCGCTGCGCAGGAGTACTTCGCGGCTCAGGTTCGTGTAAGGCCCCTTCTGGCCCTTGATCTTGCGACGCACGACGTATTCGCGGCCTTGCGCGTTCCATGTCGCGACCGGCACGCGCGCGCCCACGAGCTCGGCCCCCGAGGTCTTCGCGTCCTCCTCGTAGCGCTGCAGGACCTCACGCCAGGGATCGATGGCCGAGTCGGTGCGCTCGTAGATCGCGAAGATGTACTCGTTCGGTGAGACGTATTCGATGAAGCGGCGCTCGGGCGTGGTGCTCAAGCGTCGGATCTTCCAGTTGATCGGGCGTGAGAGGTGCACGCTGCCGCCGAGGATCGACACGCCGATGTACTCGGGCAGCCCCGGCCGCGCCTTCTGGTCGAGCGGCGGGTAGGGACGCTCCGACGCATTCCCGCCCGTGGCGATGAGGTCATCGTACTGATAGAAGGTCCGGTTCTCGAACGCCGCCGGCGGAGGACCGCCTGCGCAGCCCGCGCTCGACGCTGCCGCGAGCCCGACGATCACGGCCGGGAGGAGCGTTCTCTGCACCGACGTCGTCATCCGATCACCAGCAGACCAGCGAGCCGGTGTAGCCGCACTCGGGTCGTTGCAGCAACGCATAGGTGAGACCGGTGAGCGCGCCTGTCACCAGGCCGATCCCGCTCGAGAGGACCACCGTGCCCGTGGTCTCCCAGTTGCCGGCCGCTCGTCCGACCGACGTGACGCCCGCGAACACGAGGGGGAACGCGACGTCGCCGACCAAGGCGCCGACGTTGAACTGACCGTCGCTCCACTTCAGCGTGTCGGTGAGGAACGTCGCCGTTCCCTGACCGAACGCCGAGAACGCCAGGAACGCATGGGATGACAGCGAGCCGTAGTCCTGGCAGCGCCCTTGTCCCTGGTTGGTGTCGTCGCAGCCTGGGCGGTGACCGCCGATTGCGGCCTTGAGCGCGTGCTCGTTCAACAACGTGAGCGACACGTTGGCGAGCGTGGGCGCGAGGATCGATACATGCCAGCGCGCCTTCCAGCCCGCCGTGGTCTCGGGATCTGCGTAGAAGACGCGGGGCATGAACGTCGTGGTGGCCACGCCCGCCACCATCGTGATGGTCGTCACCGTCTTCCACCCATCGCTTCGGTCCGTATCGTCGGCGCTCGCGTTACACGCGAAGGTGCTCATGACGGCGAACGTGAGCCCGAAGCGCGTGAGCCAAGTCATCGAACGGAGGCGCATCAGTTCCTGTTCTGTGGGTCGTGGGGACGCTGCTGCGGCGAGGGCCAGGCGGCAGCTGCTGCGTGGACGGCGTGGACGGCGTGGAGTTGCGCGGGAGGCGTAGGTCGTCCGGGGTACGCGACGGTCTCGCCGGATTGCTTGTACTCGGTGACGAACTCGGGGCCGAAGATGACGCGAAAACGCTCGTTCTCCTCGTCGGCGAGATCGCCGTGTCGCTCACGATAGAGATCCCAGCGTTCCTTGGCCGCGCCGAACGAGCTGAAGATCCGGCCGAAGAATCCTCGCTTCTCGAGCTTACGGCGCAACGCTACTTCGATCGTTCCCGGCGCGAGCTCGGCCAGGAGTTGTTTCACGCCGCGCATCAC
>JAYTOQ010001117.1:0-4129 GCA_043747665.1 Polyangiaceae bacterium
GATGGTGATGTACGAGGAGGAGTTCAACCAGATCCAGACGGTCGTAGACCGCCTGGTTCGGGACGCGAACGCCAAGGTCGTCTTCATCGTCGACAAGAATGGTCAGCTCATCGCGGCCGCCGGCGATATCGACAACATCGACACGACCAGCCTGGCTTCGCTGACCGCCGGCAACATCGCCGCGACGGGTGGAATGGCGAAGCTCCTCAAGGAGAACGAGTTCGCGACTCAGTTCCACGAGGGCGAAAAAGCCAACATCCACATCCAGCTCGTCGGTAACCGCGTCATCCTCGTCGTGATCTTCGACTCTCGGTCGAGCCTCGGTCTCGTTCGCCTTCGCGTCAAGAAGGCGAGCGAGGAGCTCAACCACATCTTCGAGGCCCTCCTCAAGAAGGTGCAAGAGCCCGGCGCTGACTCGCCGTTCGCCGAGATCACGGACGAGGACATCGACAACCTGTTCAACGATTGATGCGCGCGGGAATTAGCCGATGAGTTTCATCAACTACATGGCGCGCGAGATCAACTGCAAGTTGGTCTACTACGGCCCGGGTCTGTGCGGAAAGACCACCAATCTCCAGTACATCTACGAGCGCACGAATCCCGAAGCGAAGGGCAAGATGATCAGCCTCGCGACGGAGACAGAGCGCACGCTGTTCTTCGACTTCCTGCCGCTGTCGCTCGGTGAAATCCGCGGCTTCAAGACCCGCTTCCACCTCTACACGGTCCCCGGACAGGTCTTCTACGACGCCTCCCGGAAGCTGATTTTGAAGGGCGTCGACGGCGTCGTCTTCTGCGCGGACTCGCAGATCGAGCGCACCGAAGCGAACCTCGAGTCGGTCGAGAACCTTCGTACGAACCTCGCGGAGCAGGGCTACTCGCTCGACAAGCTCCCGTACGTCGTCCAGTACAACAAGCGCGATCTCCCGAACGTCGCGTCGGTCGAAGAGCTGCGTCAGATGATCAATCCGACGAGCGTCCCCGACTTCGAGGCCGTGGCGCGCACCGGCGTCGGCGTGTTCGACACGCTGAAGGCCGTCGCGAAGCTCGTTCTCACCGAGCTCAAAAAGGGCGGCCAGGGCTAGGACCGCGCGTTCGCGCTCCTACTTCTGGGAGCGACGTATCACGCGCGCGTCCGGGTCGTATTTCTGCCACGCCTCTTCGAGAACGTTCACGTAGGCGTCGCCGCCGTTCAGCGGGGCGATCTGCACGCGCATCGTGCGGCCGTCGATGGACACGATGTCGATGATGTCGCCGAGCAGGCCCTGGGTGTGATGCGTGATGCGCGTCACGTCGACGAGGGCCATGGCCGCAGCCGTGTTTCCCTTCGCCCAGACGACGCGTGACGTCGTCACGAGCGTGACCTCGCTCATATCGAGGCGCAGCGTGGCGTCGTGATACGCGAGGAGCCCCTCGTCAGGCTTCAGGAGGTTCTTGGCCTCGAGCGCCTTCACGGTCGCCTCAGGGACCTGCGCTCCCAGCACGACGCCCGTGGGCTGCTCCTGCGAGGCGCCGAGCGCCAGCAGGCCCACGACGCCGCACGTGCCCAGGAGCGCGCCCAGCACGGCCATCAGGCCCATGGCAGCGAGCACCCAAATGACAGGCGACGTCCGGCGGGGAGCCGGCGTAGGCGGAGCGTAAGAGGAGGTGTACACGCCCTGTAGAGCGCGACCACCTCCCCATGTCGCGAGCTATTTTCAGCCCGCGGCCACGGCTCAGGTCATCTTGTGGGCGCAGTAGACGCGCGAACGACGACCGCGGTCCTTCGCCTTGAGCTTCGCGCGATAGCGCTTGGTCTTGCCGCGGGACGACTTACGGGGCTTCTTGGAAAGGGTCAGATACATGGCGGATTCCTCGAGGACCCAGGGGTTTACCCGAACCGCCTCATCCGAGCAAGCGGGGTGAACAACGAACCTCGACGGCCATCATTTCCGCTATGCTTCGCGCGCCGTGAATGTCCGCCTCGTCCATGAGTTCCGCTTCGAGTCCGCCCACAAGCTCCCGAAGGTCCCGCCCGGGCACAAGTGCCAGCGCCTGCACGGGCACTCCTTCAAGATCGAGCTGACCGTCGCCGGGCCGGTGAACCCGGATACCGGGTGGTTCATCGATTTCGGGGTGATCTACGACATCTGGCAGCCGCTGTGGCTGCAGCTCGACCACAACTACCTGAACGACCTGCCCGGGCTCGAGAACCCCACCAGCGAGAACCTCGCGAAGTGGATCTGGGACGGCATGAAGCCGAAGCTCCCCTCGCTCGTGCAAGTCACGGTCTTCGAGACGTGTGACGCACGCTGCGAATACACGGGCGACTAGTGGCCAAAATCCTCGTCTGCCGCTGCGAGGACGTCACGCTCCACGAGCTGGAGGACGCGATCGCGCGCGGTCACGACGACATCGAATCGCTGAAGCGCTACACGGGCTTCGGTACGGGCTGGTGCCAGGGCAAGGGCTGCGTGGCGCTGTGCGCGCGGCTCCTCGTCGAGCGCGGAGGCAACGCGACGCTGCCCTTCACGCCGAGGCCGCCGTATCACCCGCTGCGCCTCGCCGATCTCGCGGGCCTCGCGGCGGTGACCGAGAGCGACGCCGCCGAAGGGCGCGAGCCGCACTGAGCGATCGCGAACGGCGCGAGCCGTGCTGAGCGATCGCGAACGGCGCGAACGGCGCGGTCTCTTCGCGCGAAGGTCCGTGCGCAACGCCAGAAAAAGCGCAGGGAATTCACGGGCGCCGAAAGTGGTTCAACCATTGCACCACCGTGGATCATGGCCACCAGCTCACGCCCGCGTGACCCTCTTCGCATCCTGCGCGCGTTCTTCGCCGGCGCTGCCGCGACGGTCGCCGACATCGCGGTCCTGGCGATGCTGGTCTCGCTGACAGGGCTCCCGCCGCGCGTCGCGAGCATCCCGGCGCTCGTCGTGGGCGGCGTCGTGAATTTTCTCGGCAACCGCCATTTCGCGTTCCGCGCGACCTCCGGCTCGCTCGGCAAGCAGATCGCGCTCTACACGCTCGTCGAGCTCGCAGCGCTCGCCGCCAACGGCGTCCTCTTCGACGTCGTGATGCGGCTCCTGCCCGCCAACCTCGCATGGGCGTACGTGCCGGTGCGGCTCGTGACCAGCCACGTCGTGTTCCTGCTTTGGAGCTATCCGCTGTGGCGCTTCGTGTTCCGCGTGCCGCGCCACGCGCAAGCGGTGTAGACACGTCGCATGACCGACGTCTTCGCACCGAACCTCCTCGCAGGGAAAGCAGCGCTCGTGACCGGAGGCGGCAGCGGCATCGGCGCCGGCATCGCGCGTCTCTTCGCGAAGCACGGCGCGAAGGTGGCGCTCGTGGGGCGTACGGCGTCGAAGCTCGACGCGGTCGCCGCGGAGATCACCGCCGCAGGCGGCACGGCCTCGACGCACCCCACGGACGTGCGTGACTATCCCGCGCTGGAGAAGGCCATGAACGACGCGGCGACTGCGTTCGGTCGCCTCGACATCGTCGTGAACAGCGCCGCCGGCAACTTTCTCGCGCCCGCTGCCAACCTGAGCGCGAACGGCTTCCGGGCCGTCATCGACATCGATCTGTGCGGCACCTTCAACGCGTGTCGCGCGGCTTTCGTGCACCTCGCGAAGCAGGGCGGCGTGATCGTCAGCATCACCGCCACGCAGGCCGACGTCCCCACGCCGATGCAGGTCCACGCCGGCGCCGCGAAGGCGGGCATCGCGAAGCTGACGCGCGATCTCGCGCTCGAGTGGGGCCGCTCCGGCATCCGCGTCGTCGCCGTCGCGCCGGGTCCCGTCGAGAACACCGAGGGCATGGCGCGCCTCGCGCCGCCGGGCACCGAGGACGCGCTGAAGAAGCGCGTTCCGCTCGGCCGCTACGCCACCATCGACGAGATCGCGGGCAGCGTCCTCTTCCTGGTGTCCCCCGCCGGCGCCTACGTGACCGGGTCGACGTTGCTCATCGACGGCGGCACGTCGCTCATCGGCGCAGGCCCGTTCCTCGACATGATGGGGCTCTGACGCTGCGGCGTCGGATGCGGGACCGCATAGAGCGCCTCCCAGGCCATCAGCACGAGGGCGATCCAGGTCACGTCGGCCATCAGGAGATGGACGATCTGCATGCCGATCGGCGCGAGCAGCGTGACGTTCGC
>JAYTOQ010001118.1:0-3667 GCA_043747665.1 Polyangiaceae bacterium
GAGCTCGGCGGACGCGAGCGCGTGCTGGCTGTCGAGCGGGACGAGGCGTGCGACCACGTCTCTCTTCTAGCAGGTCTCGCAAGCGCACCTGCGGGACGCGCTTGTCGTCGCTCAGCGCGGCGCGCTGAAGACGCCCTTGCCCTGCTCGGCCCAGACCACCTTCGAGCCATCGGCGGCGAAGCTGTTGATCGCGTCGCGACCGCAGACGAGGACCTTGTCGTCGGTGCCCTTGATGGCGTGGATGCCGTTCTTGAGCGCATCGGTCGTGGTCGACGGAAGCGAGCGCACGAAGACGGTATCGGTGCCGAACTGCGCGGCGCCGAGGAGCGTCGGTGACGACATCTTCTGCGCGTCGAGGACGGTCTCGAGGTTGCCGCCCGTGAGGTCACGCTGCTCGAGCGCCTTGCCCGTGCTGCAGAACGTGTGCGTCCCACCGACCGCGAGGTTGCACTTCGCGTAGCCGATGCCGAAGATCTCCTTCGGCTCGGAAGCGGTCGTCCCCAGCAGGCCGGCCGGGTCGTTGAAGGGATCGGCAGGTGCCTGAGTGACCTTGTAGACGCGCTTCTGGTCGCGCGTGAACCAGAGGTCGGTGCCCGAGAGCTGCGGGTCGCCGAGCGAGGACTGATCGAGGTTCGCGAGCGGCGTCATCTGGTTGGGATCGGCCTTGCTGACCTTGTAGATGGTGTCGCCCTGGCCAGTGACGTCGGCGAGGACGTAGAAGCTCGTCGCGTCCGACGCGAAGACGCTCGTGCCACCGGCGCTCCAGTTGGCAGGCGTCGCCGTGAGCGCGCCGTCGGTCTTGGTCGGACCGGGGGGGGCGCCCGTCGTCACGCCCACCGGCATGACCTTCAGCACCGCGTCGGGCGGGTTCGGGCTCTCGATGGTAACGATGACGTCGGCGTCGGCGTATGCGTGCACGAGATCGGGCGAGACGTACGGCTCGCTGCGAGCGCCGGTGCCGGTTGTCTCGATGCGAATCACCTTGAGGTCGCTCCGGAAGAGGATCGCGCCGGGGATGACGTGCACGTCGGTCGCGTTGAGGTCGGTAGCGCTGATCGCCGTCGCGGCGGGCACGGTGGTCGGACACGCGACGGCGGCGGGGCCGGGCGCCGTGGTCGACGCGCCACCGCCGGCGACGGTGCCGGCACCGGGCGCGGCTGCGGGCCCGTTCGACAGGCGCAGGCCGCCGCCGTCATCGCCGCTGCAGGCGACGAGAGCGACGGAACCAGCGAGGAGGAGACCGAGGCAGAGGCGCATGCGTTCATGATGTGCACTCCGCGTGCCGGCACGGCCGCCGATCGAACACCCCAAAAATTCCGCGATCACGCGATTCTTCCGGTGTCACGGGAGCGTCTCATAGCCCAGGTCTGGATCCGTTCGGTTTCGGTGGAAGTGTGTGCCTGCGCGACGAGCGCCACGTTCAGGAGGTGGCGAGCATCGTCCGAGCGACGCGCTCCGGTACGTCGGTGATCCCGACGTCGCGGAAGGCGCCCGCGCGCGCAAGCGACTCGCTCGCGTACTTGGAGGTCGAGAGGACGACGCAGTCGAAGGGCGGGCGGCCGAGCACCTCGGCGGCCTCGTCGTGGAAGGCGCGGCAGATGATGCGCGTGCGCTTGTTGAGATCCCGGATGCGATCGACACGAACGAGGTTCTTGCCGAGGTCGTCGTCGCAGACGATGACCATGTCCGACTCGGCGACGCCCGCTGCGGCCAGCTCCGCGACGTCGTCGGTGACCTCCACGAAGCTGTAGGGGATGCGCTTCTCCGCGAGCGCCTCGGCGACGCGCTCGCCGACGTTGTTCTTGCCGAGGACGACGACCGCGCGCGCGCGCGGCTGCTGCGCCTGGCCCTGGATGAACGCGGCCGCGAGGCGCGAGGTGGACACGGCTCGCGCGCGGTAGGTCTTGGCCAGCACGACGTGCTCGCTCGAGCGCTGCGCGAGCGCGCGACACGTCTCCTCCGGGCGATACTTGCGCGTCACGTTGGTCACGACGAGCGACGCGATCACGCCGAATACCACCACCTCCGTGAACGACTGGTAGATCGACGGCCACCCGCCAGACGCCTTCGACACGCAGACCGCCACGAGCGCGGCCGTCGAGCGGCTCATCCCGAACGAGCGGAGAAAGAAGGCGTAGTTCACGAGGAGCCACGCCGCGATGAAGAGAAGAGCGCCCCGGTTCTGACGGAGCGCGAGGCCCAGACGGACCCAGTAGCGATTCACCTTCGAGGTCATGCTCCATGGATGCGAGCGGGCCTGCGGCTGCGCTAGGGCCGCGCTTCGGGGTTGGCCCGCTTGCTCCGCTACCGTCACCTCTCCGACACGGCCGGCGAAGGCCGCGAGTCGCCGGATGTGCGCTGGTGGTTCTGCCGGCGTTCCGCGACAATGGCGGCGACCAAGCATGCGCCCCCGCGAGCTCTTCTTCACCCCGAGCGGGCACCCGCGCCTGCTCTTGCCGGCCATCGTCATCGCAGTGCTCACGTTCGCCGTCGGATGGGGTGCGCTGCGGGCGGTGCAGGGCACGCTGCCCGACGAAGAGCGTGCGGCAACCCTCTCGCGCACCGGAAAATTCGCGCTCGCCGAGCAGCTCTACGTCCGCGTGCTGCGCGCGAGGCCGACCGTCGCCAATGCCATCGCGCTCATCGAGAATCACGAGCGCGCGCGGTTGACGAAGCGCGCGCGGCACGGGCTCGGCAAGGATCCGCTCGACTCGGACGCGCCCGAGCTGCCGGAGGACCCGCGCGATCCGCACACCGACGAGGCGGTGATGAAGGACGACACGCTCGACGAGCTGCTCGACAAGATGCTCACGCCGGACGTGATCCAGGTGACGCGCTACTGGCGCGCCGTGGACCAGCAGGCGGTGCCTTCGGAGCTTCGCGAGAAGATCGTGGAGGGGGCGACGAAGGAGCCTCCCCTCCCCTGGTACAACCATGCGCTCGCGCGCGAGGCGGTGCGGCAGCACGATCTCGACGAGGCCGCGAAGCGCTACGAGCGCGAAGGCCTCGCCTACCCCGAGCGCCACGAGGACGTGGACCGCGCGCTCGGCATCTGGATGCAGAACGACGCGTGGGACCACGTGCGGACTCGCATGCAAGATGCACGCGTTTCATCGGCTGCCGATCCCATGACGCGCTACCAGATCGCCGTGCACGAGCGGGACTGGAAGGCGGCGGCGAAGTACCTGGCGCTCGGATGGCGGCCGCGCTTCACCCTGCCGAGCCTGGTGATGGCCGCGATCGCCGCGCTCGCCTGGGGTTTCTTCTGCGCGCGGCTCGGGCAGCTCGGTCACAAGCCGCTACGTCGAACCGTCTTCTACCTTGTGGCGTTCGTGCTCGGCGTGCTCAGCGTCGTGCCCACCGTGTGTCTCATCGCGGTCGAGGAAGCGCAGCTCCGCCTCGTCGCGACCGGCGACGCGACGCGCGACATCCTCTTCTACGTCTTCGGTGTCGGCCTGCGCGAGGAGGCATCGAAGCTGCTGCTGTTCGCGCCGTTCCTCTTCGTGCTGCGGAAGTGGGGCGACAAGCTGGACGTGCTGGTCTGTGGCGCGCTCGTCGGCCTCGGCTTCGCGGCCGAAGAGAACCTCGGCTACCTCGCGAGCGGCGATCTCCACACGGGCCTCGGGCGGTTCCTCACCGCGAACTTCCTGCACATGGCGATGACGGC
>JAYTOQ010001119.1:0-2600 GCA_043747665.1 Polyangiaceae bacterium
GTGGTCTTCCCGTGGATCTCGATTCCGCAGCTCGGACTTCGCTACAAGCCGGTAAAGAACTTCGTGGCGCGCCTCGGAATGGGCTTCGCGCTCACCGGCTTCTGGTTCGGGTTGAACGGCGAGTACGGTCTCGAGCAAAAGCCCAAGCCCTGAGCGCGCGAATTAGCGCGAATCAGCGCGAAATGGCGCGAAGTAGTGCGAATGGCGGGGCGTGCGTATGCCGACACGGCGTCCACCCTCGCCCCTCCATTCATTGCTCCGCTCGATATGCGGTCTTCGAACACGGACCATGCGCCGCATCGAGGACATCGCAGTCCGTAATCCCATGAGCGCCCGACCTACTTCGGTATCGGACGGTGCTCGTATACGCTGCGCAGCTTCCCGCGCGGCGGCGCCAGATGGCGCCGGCTGCAGTCGGCGTGCCCCGACCCGACCCGAGCCCCCGCGAATAAGATCCGGGTAATAATCCATTTGGCACAAAACGGAGTGATGGCACATCGTGGGCGATAGAATGGGCAACGCGCGGCACATGTCGCGCGGCGACTTGAAAACGACCCGCAAAACATGAGCGCTCAGCCCACGTTGCCGTCGTTCACGATGCCCGCCCGCTACGAGGCGGTGGCACGCCTCGGCAAGGGCGGCGGCGGTGAGGTGTGGGCGGTTCGCGATCGCGTGACCGGGATCGAGCTCGCGTTCAAGGTGCTCGCCGAGGACGCCGGTGAGGGCGAGGTGATGGCGCTCGTGCGCGAGGCGGTCACCCTCAGCGGCCTCGAAGGGCTGGGCGTCCCGCGCGTCGTCGCCTTCGGCCGGCTGCCGGGGAGCCCGCGGCGCTTTCTCGTCCGCGAGCTCGTCGACGGCAGGAGCCTCGAGGACGTGATGAAGAGCGGCGACGGCGAGTGGTTGCGCCCGGTTGCGTGCGCCGCAGATCAGCTCACGGTCCTCCATCGGGCGGGCCTCTTCCACGGCGACATCAAGCCAGCGAACGTGATCGTCGGCGACGACGGCATGGGCACGCTCGTCGATCTCGGGCTCGCGACGCCCTGGCGTGAAGGCGGCGCGCGCGCGAAGGGCCTCACGCCGAAGTACGCGGCGCCCGAGCTGCTCGTCGGCGATCCGCTCACCGTGCGTGGCGAGGTCTATGCGCTCGGCGCGACGCTCGCAGACGCCGTCACGGCTCGGGGCAGCGAGCTGACGGGCGCGACGCGCGACGCGCTGAAGCGAATCGCGAAGCGCGCGACCGAAGAGGATCCGCAAGCGCGCTACCCGAGCATCGACGAGCTCGCGAGCGCCTTGAAGAGCGCAGCCAAGCTCGAGACGCGCGCGTTCGACGAAGCCGCGGCGTGGCCCGTGCTCGGGGTCGACGGCGCCGCGCAGAGCCTGACCGCCGAGGTGGCGAAGCTGGGCGCCGGAGCTGCGCTCGCGGTGGTCGGGCCACGACGCAGCGGGCGCACCACGCTCATTCGACGGCTCTCGTGGTCGCTCGGAGTCAGCGGGCGCCCGGTCGCCAATGTCGAGCCCGGTCGCGATGCACGGGGCGCCGCTCGCGCGCTGTCTTCCCGCGAGGTGGTGGAGCTAGAGCTCGGCGCGTGGGGCGGCATCGAAGCGCCGGTGGCCGGGCTCGTCGTCGTCGTTGATGATCTCTCCGGGCTCGAGCCCGACGCGCGCGCTGCGCTGAAGCTCGCGGCAGAGCGCGGCGCACGCATCGTCGCGGTCGGCGACGAGGACACCGTCGCGCAGCTCGCGTCCGGAACCGCGTCCGGCGTCGGGGTCTTCGAAGTGCCGCCGCTCGACGAGGTCTCCGCATCGGACCTCGTGAAGCGGGCCATCCCTTCCCTGCCCGATCGGCTCGCACGGCACCTGCTCGACCGCGTGCAGCGCCGACCGGGCCAGCTGCGCTCCTTCGTCAAGCGTCTCGGCGGCCGCGCGGTCACGTCGATCGAGGAGATCGACGAGCTCCTCGACGCATCAGCCGGCCGCAGCATTCCGCCGTCCTCACGCTCGCGCGAGGACGGACTCCACGAGCTCCGGCGCGCGCTCGACACCGGTCGCTTCGACGTCGCTTCGGAGACCCTCGACACGCTCGCGCAGCCGAAGGACGACGCCGAGAAGGTCGACTTCGCCGTCGCGCGCGCGAAGATCCTCCTCGCTCGCGGCGACGCGCTGACGGCGGCCAAGACGCTCGACGCGGTGGCGAAGATCGCCGGTGGGAGCACGCATCATCGCGGCTGGCTCACGGCCCGCGCGCGGACGTACATCCGCGAGGGCGACTTCGCACGCTCGGCGAAGCTCGCCGAGGAAGCAGCGGCGCCGCCGAAGTCCGGTCGTGACGCGCTCTCTGCCGACGCGCTTGCTGTGTGCGGTGTCGCGCTCGCATACCTCGGTGAAGAGAAGCGGGCGATGGAGGCGCTGCACGAGGCAGTGGCCGTCGCGCAACGCATGCATGATGCACGTGTCGAAGCGGTCGCTCTCGGCTCGCTGGCGATTGCGCATCAGCGCGGTGGCCGCGCGAAGGAGGCGCGCGAGGCCTACGAGGCGGCGCTCGCCGCCGCCGAGAGGGCCCGCGACGCCTGGACCATCGCCACGACGCGCCTCAATCTCGC
>JAYTOQ010001120.1:0-2341 GCA_043747665.1 Polyangiaceae bacterium
TCGGCTACGTACGAAATCTCGGTTTCGTCTCGCTCACCGGGATCAGCGATGGCGAGCTCACTCCGAAGATGAAGTCGGACGTCGAGCGTGCCGCGTGCAAAATGGGCGGCGACGCGGTCTCGCTCAATGCTTTGGGCCCCGGGATTTTTGCAGCTCATCGTGTGGCGGTCGCGATGATGACGGTGCGCCTGCAGCTCGGCGCTCCGGCGCTCGCGAGCGGTGTCGCGGCGTGCACGCCGTCGATCAACGGGCCGGCCGCGACCGCGCCGCGCTCGAAGCGCAGCGCGCGAACGGAGTGGTCGTCGTGCATGACGCCCAGCACGAGATGGAGGTGCTCCGCCCACGCGCTCGCGGTCGGCGCGTTCGAGACCTCGGCGAGGGCAGCGCTGCCTGCCGGCGCCTCGGTGGCGGCGCCGCTCGGCGTCGCCGCCATACAGTTCGATCGCAGCAGACGCGGCGCGCAGCCTTGGCGACGATACCGGGCGGCAACGGCTGTCCGGCCGGGCTCGTGCCGAAGGGCGGGGGATGCGAGGCGGTGAACCCCGACCGCCCGCAGCTCCCCGACGTGCTCGGCCCGAAGTGAGCGCTCTCGAGAAGCCTTCGCTGGAGGAGCTGCGCGCGTTTTTCGCGGGTGACTTTCCGCAGTCCACGGTTTTCATCGTCTCGATCGACCCAGAAGGTATGGCGCGCATCCGCCAGGAGATCGACGAGCGTCATCTGCGTCCGGGAGGAACCGTCTCCGGC
Source organism: Polyangiaceae bacterium (assembly GCA_043747665.1). GTDB lineage: Bacteria > Myxococcota_A > Polyangia > Polyangiales > Polyangiaceae > Labilithrix. The sequence continues at coordinate 745 of JAYTOQ010001120.1, forward strand.
CCCGTGATGATGGCGACCGCCGACGCAGCGACGTATGCGGCACTACTCGCGCGCATCGGGATTGTTCCGCTGGCGGTCACTTCGAACCTCAGCATCGCGTTCTTCCGGCGTCCCGCCGCCGATCGCGCGCTCCTCGCCGACGCGCGCATCTTCAAGGTGGGCAAGAAGCTCGCCTTCGCGGAGTGCACGCTCTTCTCGGAAGGCGACGACCGCGCGATCGCGCACGCAACGCTCACCTACGCGCTGCCGTAGAACGGCGAAGCAGCTACGCGTCGCTCGAAGAAATTTCGCTGAACGTCGCCTCGAAGTGCGGGCTCACCCCGCAGTACGAAGCGCTCGAGGCGCTCTACAAGAAGTACCGCGAGCGCGGCTTCGAGGTGCTTGCGTTCCCCGCCAACGAGCTCGGCGCTCAGGAGCCGAGCGCTTCGCGCCGGACTTCCCGCCGGACGCGGCCATCGTGACCGCCGCGATCGAGCGCGAGCTCGCCGTCTCCCGTTAGTGCCTAGAGCCGGGTCCAGACGCAGATCGTCTCGGCCGCGCATCCACCGGGCTCGCAGGTGCCCAGCAGCGCCGAGCAGCCCGCGAGCGGCACGACGCGGAATGCCTGCGTGGGACCCGTCGCACCGCTCCCGACGAACGGCTGAAAGGTCGAGGTCCGTGAGAGAATGGAGGTGGCGAACGCGGCCGTCACGAACAGCGTCATGCGATCGGACGAGATGCCGGTGACCGCCTCGAATGCCTGCACGTTCGCGGGCATCTTCTGCCCTGCGGAGAACGGCACGGTGGTCTGCGCGCGGAGCGCTTCGTAGATCCCGTTGTCGCTCGCGGTGGTGGCGCCGGCGACCTGGTAATAGAACGCGAGCCCATCGGCCGACCGCACCGGGTACGCGACGGAGGCTCCTGCGGGGATCGCCGCGTTCAGCGTCGCGAGCTCCCCGGCGACCGCGGGCGTGAAGTCCGTGAGGAAGACTGCCGAGCGCTTGGTGGAGAAGAAGGCGTTGTTGGCGGTGCCGGCGCCGATGATGGTGAGACCGTCGGGGGTGAGCGTCATGCTCTGTTGCAGCTTGCTGAATGCAGCCAGGTTGGGCAGCGCGCTGATGTTCTGCTTCTGGGTGTACGCAGGCGGCGCAGGGAACGCGGCGGCGGCCGCATCGGCGAGGATGAGGGGAACGCCGGGGGCGTAGCAGCCGGCCGCGGGTTGTAGGTAGAGGACGCTCGCGCCCGTAGCCGAGACACCGAGCAGGCCTTGCGGGCCGGCGCCCATCGCGGTCAGCGTGGTCACGGTGGTGCCTGTCCCGCCATAATCGGCGCCGCATACGGGCGCCTTGCACACGTTGTCGACGCACGCCGGTGTTGCTCCAGAGCATGCGCCACACGTCGCCGTTCGCACGGTGCCGCAGTTGTCCGAGCTCGTGACGTTCTCGCAGGTCCTGCCGAGGCGCGCGCAGAACGCGGCATCGGTCTCGACGACGCAGGGCCCATCGGCGGCGGCGTCCGTGGCCGCTTCGACGCCGCCACCGCTGCCGGATTCTGCCATCGCGTCCGGGCACGTGGTGCACGCGCCGGCGTCGACATCGGCGGCCTTTTCGCTGCTCCC
>JAYTOQ010001121.1:0-3488 GCA_043747665.1 Polyangiaceae bacterium
GGGCGAGTTCCACCAAGCGCGCGGCAATCGCTGGCTCGCCGTGCACCTCGAGTCGCAGAACATCGGCTCGCTCGGCTGCTACGAGACGCATCGCCTCGCCGAATCGACGCTGCTGCGCGGCGATCTCCCACAGGAGGAGTACCTCGCGCCCGACGCCGCCGATGCCGGTCGGGTGAAGCGCGTCTCGTGGTCGCCGAACAAGATCATCGTCCACGCCGACGTCTCGCGACCCGCGCGTTTGCTCGTCAACCAGAACTGGGCGCCGGGCTGGCATGCTTCTGTCGGCAAGGTGGTCTCGCACGAGGGCCTCCTCGCCGTCGATCTGCCCGCGGGCGTGAACGACGTCGCGCTCACGTTCCTGCCGTGGTCGACGCTCGGCGGCGCAGCGACCACGGTGACGGCGCTGCTCGCGCTCGCGCTCATCGGCTGGCGCGCGCGTCGTCGTGGTGAGGTCTTCGCGCGCCGGCAGTGGATCGTGACCGCGCTCCTCGTGCTGCTTCCGTGGGGCGTGGCGGCGGCAGCGCACCGGATGTCGCCCGACGACAAGTGGCCGCCGCCCCCCATGAAGAACGCCGACGGCACCCCGGCCATCATCGCGGACGACGCGCACGTCGACGCGACGCCGCTCGGCGCGACCTACGCGTTTCCGCTGCGTGTCGAGATGGGCAAGGTCACGCCGCCGGACGAGCACCAGAACCTCCTCGTCGAGGTCTATTTCCGGCGCCTCGAGCACATCCCGCGCGCGACGACGATGTTCGTGCACATCGAGCGCCGCAAGGACCAGCCGCCGCTCCCCAAGGAGAGCGAGAAGGACAAGGACAAGCAAAAGGAGGACTTCTACAACGCCGATCACCAGGTGGTGGGCGGCAGCTTCTATCTCTCCGACGCCCCCGAGGGTCGCCTCATCCACGACGCGTTCGGCGCGCACATCGAGAAGGCCGGCAGCGGCGCGTGGGATGTCTGGGTCGCGTTCGGCGACGTCTCCGGTCGGAAGGGCCGTGCGCGCGTCACCGACCCTGGGCTCGCGACCGTGAGCAGCGACCGCGTGCGCATCGGCTCGTTCGTGATCCCATGAAGCGCTCTGGTAGGCTCGCGGGCACGTCTCGATGACCGCGCCGCGCTCGTCCGTCACCGACCGCACCGACCGCACCGACCGCACCGGCCGCACCGGCCGCCTTCGCTGGGTGGCGCTCGTCGCGTTCGCGCTGATGACGAGCCTCTATGCGTGGTGGCCGGTCCTCGCCGCTTATCCCGCGACGCAGGGCGGCGACGGCCCGGTCTTCCAGAAGGCGCTCGAGGCCGAGCACGAGATCATCGCGCGCTACCACGAGCTGCCGATGTGGAACCCCTACGAGTGCGGTGGCCTCCCGCTCTGGGACAATCCGCAGGGTCCCGCCGGCGCGCCGCTGGTCCTCCTCATGTTCATCACGAACACGACGAAGACCATGATGGCCTGGTACGTCCTCCACTCGGCGGCGGGCTTTCTCTGCATGTGGATCCTCGCGCGGAAGGATCTCAAGCTCTCGCGTCCTGCGGCGGTGCTCGCGTCGCTGGCGTGGGCGTATTCGGGCTTTCACCAGCAGCACTACGCGGGCGGTCACTTCGTCTTCGTGCCGTTCCTGTACCTGCCGCTCGCCGTCTATCTATGGCGACGCGCGGAGCACGATCTCCGCGCAGCAGGCGGCCTCGCCATCCTGGTGGCGTGGATGTTCCACGAGGGCGCGGTGTATCCGCTCCCGCATCTCATGCTGGTGCTCGGCGCCGAGACCTTGATGCGGCTCTGGCCGATCAAGCGCCTCAAGAACATCGTGAAGGCGGCGGTGGTGGTGGGCGTTCTCGCGTTCCTGCTCGCGGCGAGCCGCATGCTGCCGGTCGCGGATCAGCTGCGCGCGCACGTGCGGCCCATCGGCGTCGAGACCGATTCCCTCCAGTGGGACACGCTGAAGGCCATGTTCCTCGACCGCGCGCATGCGCGTGGCGTTCCGGGTCAGACGTACGTGTGGCCGGAATACGGGACGTACTTCGGGCCGCTGCTCGTCTTCATCGCCATCGCGGGCATGGTCGCGGGCGGGCTCGAGAGCTTCTGGCTGTTTGCGCTCATGCTGTTCTGCGGCGCGCTGATGTGGGGCCACGCGGGACGCTTCGCGCCGTGGCACATGCTCAAGAGCTACGTGTTCCCGTTCAAGGAGATGCGGGTCCCTTCGCGCTTTCGTGTCGAGGTCTCGATGTTCCTCGCGGCGTTCATCGGCATCGCCGCCGACAAGCTGCCCGCACGCTTCGCCAGTCTCCCGCGCATCGGCACGCCGAAGCTCGGTTCCGCGGTGCGCGGGCTCGTGCTCATGATCGGCCTCGTGGGCGTGGGCGACATGATGGGCGTCGGCATCGACGGGTTCCGCGTCTGCTTCTACAACGCGCCGCTCGCGCCGCAGGTGGCGTCCACGCGGCTCCATCTCGGCGGACCGGGGCTCGCGCCGAACTTCATCGACCAACCGCGGCAGAACCGCGGCCGCATCGCGTGCTGGGAGGAGTGGGGCTGGAATCAGGGCGCGGCGCTCTGGGAGGGCGACGTCCCGCAAGCGAAGCCCCAGGACGACGGCGTGGTGGTGAGCTCGGTGTCACGCACGCCGAACACGTTCACCATCGACCTCGATGCGACGCGGCCGAGCACAGTGCTCGTCAACTCCACGTTCGACAAGCAGTGGCGGACCGACACCGGGCAGCTCCGCAACATGGACAACCTGCTCGTGCTCGACGTGCCGCCCGGCCACTCGATCGTGCACCTCCGGTATCTGCCGCGGCTGTTCTGGCCGGGCGTCTTCCTCACGCTGCTCGGCATCGCGGCGACGTCGGCGCTGTTCTGGTACCTGCGCCGTCAGCGCAGCGTCAGCGCTTGAGCGGCGAGCGCGCTTCCGGCGAGATGGTGCATGACGCCTCGTCGCGTCGGTCGTCTGCAGCGGTAGGAACGTGAAGCAGTGACGAGCGGTTCCGCGCGGACCGTAGCCGTGCCGGATGCCGTATACTCGGGGCCGTAGATGACCAGGACACGTCCCCGACTCCGCTGGAGTTACAAAGCTTTCTTCCTGCTCGTCTTCATCCCGATGATGTGTGTGTTCCCGTATCTACGGGCCACCAACAACCCGAACGAGTACGCCCGCGTCTTCACGGTGATGGCGATCGTGGAGCAGGGCACGTTCACCGTCGACGACCAGATCGAGCGCTGGGGCTGGGTGAACGACATGGCCCACGTGAAGGGCAAGGATGGCCGACTCCACTACTTCATGGTGAAGGGGCCTGGAGTCGTCTACGCGGGCGTCCCGGGCTACTTCGTGTTCTCGAAGATCGTAGCGCCGCTTCTCGGGCACAGGTATCCCGGAGCAACGGCCACGCAGGAGGAACGCCTCTGGTGGCTTCGGATGGCGACCTGGGCCCTGCGGCTCTCGACGACTCAGCTCCCCTGTTTCCTCTTCCTCCTCTGGTTCGAGCGCTAC
>JAYTOQ010001122.1:0-2100 GCA_043747665.1 Polyangiaceae bacterium
GGAGCGATGCCTTCGGTCCCCGCGAGCGCGCTCGGCGTGCCGCCGCTCGTGCTCATCGCGAAGACACGACCGTCGCTGCGCGCTGCGCCTTCGACCGCCGGGTCCACGCTGCTGCCGTCGGCGCTCGAGTCGGCGATGAACAAGGTCTGTCCGTCGTCCGAGATCGTGATGCCGAACGGCGAGTTGAGGGGGGAGCCCTCGAACAGCTTCTGCGCCGTGCCGCCGGGCGCCGCCGACGTCTTGTAGATGGCCGGCACGCGCTCCATGCGCTTACCGTCGGCGTCGAGACGAGAAGAGAAGGCGATGAAGTAGACGTCCATTCCGTCCGGAGACGGGGTCGCGTCGACCGGCATCGCGGCCTCGGGCGCACTGGCGACCGCGGCGATCTGGTTGAGGCCGATGCCCTCGGCCGGTCCGTTGTCGGACGGTGACGGTTCTTGCTTCTGCTCGGTCGAACTGCACGCTGCCATGATGGCTGACGCGCTGATGGTTCCGATGACGATCCCCACGGTGATCAGGCTGCGTGCCCTGGTCTTTGCATTGGCTTTCATGAGCCCTCCTTGCAATCACACCTACGCACGCTCGTGCTGGGCGGTTGCCTCTCAGGGACGCAGATCCACCCTTTAATTCCCCGCGAAAATAAGTTTTGTTTCTGCCGATCCGGCAGCGTGTGCCGCGCGTTGGTGGCCGCGCGCGGCTGCCACCGTGACAGATGCGCGCGCGCGCTAGCCACCGCCTGCGTGGCTCGGCACGACGCGCCCCGCGGATTGACACTATAGTCGCGGGAGCTTGCGTCGCCTTCGCCTTGCGCTCGCGTGCGTCGCCGCACTGCTCACGACCTCGGCTCACGCGTTTGCCGACGTCACGCCGGCCGCCGTCACGGTACACGGCGACGGCAACGACACGCCGCTACCCGCGGCGATCGAGCGATTCTTCACGCAGGGTGAGCCGCTCGCGTATGTCGACTGGCTGTGCCTCGCGACCGACGCAGACGTGGGGTCATCGTTCGACCTCGAGCTCGCGCGCCTCACGGTGCTCGCAGAAGACGGAGACGTGGTCGGTCACTTTGCATCGCGAAGCGGACTCCGTCACCGCTTCGGCCCGTTCCACGTCGTGCCGACCGTCGCCTACGCCGCGGTGAGGTACCGCTACTGCACGCGTATCCTGCCGCGTGCGTGGACGGACGACTCCGTGCGCTTCGTTGCGACGCGTGATGCATCGCGCGTGACACGCGTGACGTTCGCGGTCGACGGCGACTCGCACGGATGCAGCAGCGCGTTGCCGTGTGGCTCGCTCGAACCGCGGCTGACCGGCTTCGCCTACGGCTCGGCCGCTGCGCGCTTCTCGTACGGCGCGCTCGGATTCTGGAGGACCGCGGAGCTCCGAGGAGGAGCGCTCGACGGCGGGGTGACGAGGCTGCGGGCCGCGGCCTTCGTCCCTCTTCTCCACATCTCGGCGGGCTCGCCGACTGCTCTCCGTTTCTCAGCGCAAGCAGGGCTCGCGTTGCCGTTCACGATCGCGTCCACCGAGCTTCGCGAAGGAGGCTCGGCGATCGGCGGCGGCATCGGAGCGTACTGGGCGCAATGCATGGAGCTCCGCACGCCCGTCGCGCCCAATCTCTGTCTGGGCGCGGAGATCGACGGCGCGGTCGAGGGCGCGCTCCGCGGCGGGTCGCTCGACGACGTGCGGCCGCGGATGCTCTTGGCGTGGTACGTTGCGCTCGGCCTCGGCCGGTGACGCTTCGATGTGGACTTCGCTTAGCGGCGCCGAGCGAAGACGCAGACCGGAGCCGGCACGCCCTTCAGCACGAACGAGCCGAGCTCCTCGGTCGGGCGAGACGTCATGCGCGCAAAATCGCCGGAGACGACGAGCGTTCTATCGAGCTTTGCGGTCAGCGCCTCGAGGCGCGCGGCGATGTTGACCGCGGCGCCGATGGCCGTGAAATCCAGGCGATTCGAGCCGCCGATGTTGCCGTAGGCGAGCTCGCCGACGTGGAGAGCGATGCCGATGCGGAGCGGCGCGAGCGCGTTCATCGCAGCGAGCGCCGCGTCGGCCGCGTCGAGCGCGTGGTCGGCGACGGCGCCGGGCTCCGCGCCTTGG
>JAYTOQ010001123.1:0-3953 GCA_043747665.1 Polyangiaceae bacterium
ACGCGCTATCTGCTCGTAGGGCTCTCCGCGGCGAGACGCACTCTCATCGTCGTGCACGTCGAGAGAGGAAAGCGACTTCGGATCATCAGCGCACGAGCGGCGACGCGGCGCGAACGCCGCACGCTAGAGGAAGGGTGAATCGATGAAGAAGGAGTACTCGCTCGGCGCCGGACGGCCTAACCCCTACGCGAAACGGATCGGGGCCGCCGGCCGCACGGTCCTTCTCGAGCGGTTCCTCAAGGCTGAGCACTTCGTCCGGCTCGACGCCGACGTCGCGGAGGCGTTCGAGGACGACGCCGCTGTCAACGAGGCACTTCGTCTCGTGCTGCGCGCGAAGGCCTTGGCGACGCGCGTGACGCCTCCCGCTCGGCGTCGGGCGGGCAAGTCGGCGTAGTCACGTCGGAGCTTCACCCATTCCGCGCATCACTGACGCCAGCTTCGCCGGGGGTCGGAAGCTGCGCTACGATTTTCGCGTGGCCGTTTCTCATACTCCCGCTCAGGCTACAAATCCCATCCGCACGCGATTCATGATTCGATCATGGCAGACCGGACTTCGTACGGTTCGTTGGCGGGCTGATCGCGGATCTGCTTCGGTCGCACGCCGCACTGATGACAGAGAACGCGATGCTGCGGCAGCAGCTGATCGTCGCCGAGCGGAAGATCCAAGGACGCGTCCGATGGACGCCATGGCAGCGCTTCGTGATGGGCCTTGCCGCCCAGCTCACGCCCGCCTGGCAGACGGTGGCCTTCCTCGTCCAGCCCGCAGCCGTCGCGACCGCCGAGCTGCTCTCCTCGTTGGCTGCCGAAGCCGCCGAAGAAGACGATGCCTCGACACCGTGAGGGCCGCGACCTGAAGCACGGAGCATGGCTCGAGTGGCTGATCGCCGCCGTCTGCACTACGTTTGGCATCGGGAGTGCGCGTGCTCGCCAGCACGAGCCAGGGCGGCCTGCCAAGGATGCCCATCCCGTGAAGCGCCGGTACCTCGTCCTCTGCGTGCTCGTTCCTCTGCTCGCACCGCTCGCCATCGTCGCCGCCCGTCGAGCCCGGCGGCCAGCCCCACGAGCCCTGCTCCCGACGAGCTGCCGGTGTCGTTCGACGACCGGCTCGACACGAGCAGGCCGCCGGCCCAGCCCGATGCCGCGCCGCCGCCGACGTGCAACGCAATCGACCTGCCGGCCGGAACCGGGACCCGGTTCTGCGACCTCCCGGGTGCACCGGCGACGGGGCTGTCGGTGCCTGACGACTTCTGCATCCGCGAGTTCACCACGACGCCCATCATCGATGGCGCGCGTCATGCGCTTCGCGCCGAACGGCGACCTCTTCCTCGCGGCGCTCTCGATGAGCACCCCCGGCGGCGCCACCAACGGCCCCGGATCGATCCTCGTCCTCCCCGACGACAACGGTGATGGCTGCGCCGACTCGGTCCTCACGTTCGCGGGTGGCTCGGCACGCCCGAAGGTGCGCGAGGATTGCGCGCAGAGCGAGCGTCCGTGCTCGTTCGTCTCCTGCGCGCACCACCTCTATTTCGATGTCTCCGCCCGCACCAACGCCATCAAGGTCAACTTCCCCGACCTCGAGATCTGGGAGATGACCGAGAGCTGCGCGCTCGACGTCGCCGATCGGGGTGGCACGACCCTCGAAGAGATCGGCGCGATCATGAACCTGACGCGCGAGCGCATTCGCCAGGTCGAGGTGACCGCCTTTGCCAAGCTCGAGGCGCTCGGGGACATGTCCGCGCTCCGCGACTTCGTCGACGAAGGGCCCGTCGGCAAGCGCCGCCTGCCCATCCTCGCGAAGACCTTCGATGCCGACGAGTTGGCCTCATCCGCCCTGGACGCCCCATGAGCTATTGGAAGCTCGCGGTCTGAACGGGCGCGCCTGCGCCGGCGGTGCGTTCTGTCACGTTGCGCTTGCTGGGCGTGCTCTTAACCTACCGTCACCATGAACCACGTGTCTCGCCAGCCGATCACCGCCGGCGCCCTCGCGTCCGTGAATGACGCGCTCTGGACCACCTACCTCTGGATGACCTTGGGGCTGGGCGTCACCGGCCTCGTGGCGCTGGGCGTCGCGAGCTCGCCCGCCGCGATCGGGCTCATCGTGAGCAGCCCGTTCATTTTCTTCGGGCTCGTCATCGCTCAGCTCGGGCTCGTCGTCGCGTTCAGCGCGGCCGCGCGGCGGGCGGGCACCGCCACCGTCGCGGCGATGTTCCTCGTGTACGCAGCGCTCACGGGCCTCACGTTCTCGACGCTGTTTCTCGTCTACACGGCCTCCTCGATCGCCGCGGTGTTCTTCATCACCGCCGGAGCGTTCGCCGGGCTCTCCGCGGTGGGGTACTTCACGAAGGCGGACCTCAGCGCGGTCGGGCGCTTCGCGATCTTCGCGCTGATCGGGCTCCTCATCGCCTCGGTCGTGAACTTGTTTCTCCGGAGCAGCGGGCTCCAGTGGCTCGTTAGCGTCATCGGCGTGCTCGTCTTCGGCGCGCTGACGGCATACGACACGCAGAAGCTGAAGCGCGTCTTTGCGAGCGGCGAGGCGCACGCCAACATGCCGCTGGTCGGCGCGTTGACGCTCTATCTCGACTTCGTGAACATGTTTCTCTTCCTGCTCCGCATCTTCGGCGGGCGCAGCCGCAACTGAGCGCGCTCGCCGCTCGGTCATCGCTTCGGGGGCGGCTTGGAGTCGGGCGGCGGATCGTCGTCGCCGTCCATCCGCAGCGCCTCCGCGAGGCGGCCTGGCACGCCCTCCAGCACGCGCCCGAGGTCGAACGCGGTCGGGGCGCTGGGACCACCGCTGCCGCCGAGGAGCTGGCTCGCCAGAGCGTGCAGCGCGTTCCGCTCGACCGCCGCCGTCGAGCGGGATCCACAGCGCGTCGACCGCGACCTCCTCGACCACACCCTCGTAGGTCGTCGACTCGGGATCGAGGTCGTCGGGAAAGAACAGCAGGCCGCGCCGATCGCCGTGGATCTCGCCGAGCGCCTCGCCGAACTGCGCGAGCCACGCGTGCGCCACCGCCGGATCCTCGGCGAACGCCTCGAAGGGCTGGAACGTGAAGAGGAGGAACGAACCGTCGTCCAGCGCCTCGGCGTAGATGCCCTTGCACTCCTCGTTCTCCTCGTCGAGATCGAGGAACGCCGTCAGCGCCTCGGGACGCGTCGGGCGGAAGAGCGCGACGGCGTCGGGCGAGTCGTCGGAGAGGTCTTGCTGCGGGGATTCGATCGCCGTCAACGGTCGTCGGGCGTAGCACGCTCGCGCGGTCGGCGCGTGTGCGCGACGAGCGGTCCGGTCGCCGGCACGCCGCCTGACGCGGCAATCGTCCGCGGCGGGCCCGCGCGACGCGGTGCGATACTCGCGCGATGATCGACCTCACTTGCGACGTCGCCATCGTCGGCGCCGGCACCGCGGGCCTCGCCGCCGAGCGCGCCGCGCGACGCCACGGGGCAAAGACGCTCCTCGTCGATCCGCGCTTTGCCGGTACCACCTGCGCCACGGTCGGGTGCATGCCCTCGAAGCTCCTCATCGCCGCGGCCGACGCGGCCCACGCCGTGCGGCGCGCCGGGATCTTCGGGATCGAGGTGCCCGCGCCGGTGGTCGACGGCGCGGCGGTGATGGCGCGCGTCCGCCGCGAGCGCGACGCGTTCGTCGCCGGCGCGAAGAAGATCATCGCCGCGCTGCCCGATGGCATCCGCATCACCTCGCGCGCCCGCTTCGTCGACCCCACCACGCTGCTGCTCGACGATGGCCGTCGCGTCCACGCGCGCGCGGTCGTCCTCGCCACCGGCGCCGTCAACACTCTCCCCGCGGCGTTCGCGGGCGTGCGCGATCGCGTGCTCACGAACGAGTCGATCTTCGATCTCGCGACGCTCCCGCGATCGATCGGCGTCGTCGGCGGCGGGCCCGTCGGGCTCGAGCTCGCGCAGGCGCTCGCGCGGCTGGGCGTCGACACGCACCTCCT
>JAYTOQ010001124.1:0-4602 GCA_043747665.1 Polyangiaceae bacterium
TCGTCGAGCTGCGCGGCGTCCTTCGGGGCCGAGAGGCACACGTCGATGCTCGGGCTGCTGAGCGCGAAGCGGTAGCAGTCGGACGAGCGCGGCAGCTCCTCGCCGGCGGGGACGTAGCGACGATCGAGGAGCGTGCCCCAACGCGTCGCGGTGAAGGCCACGGTGCCGGGCCGGCGGGTGGCGAGATGCGGGAAGACCTCGCGCTCGGCGCCAGGATGCGCGGCGTTGTAGCGGACCATGAGCGCGTCGACAGCGGGGTCCTTGATGAAGCGTTCGAAGGCCGGCCGATGATGGCAGGAGATCATGAGCGACTTCACCTTGCCCTTCTCGCGGAGGGCGAGGGCAGCATCGACGATGTGCTGCGGCGGCGCAGCGTTCCACCAGGCGAGGCAGAGGACGTCGACGTAATCGGTCTTCATCGTTCGCAGCGCGCGATCGACCGACCACTCCATGAGCGAGGGCCATCGCGTGTAGGACTGCACGGCCACGACCATCTCGGAGCGGTGCCGCTTGCCGAGGTTCGCGAGCCCGCGCGCGAAGTCCCGGCGGCGTAACGTGCCCCAGAGGAAAAAATTCACGCCGCGCTCGAACGCGCGCTCGACGTCCTTGCCGGGCAGCCCTGGGCTCGAGCCGAGCCCCAGCGCGGAGGTGGTGAGACCGGTCGACCCGAACGGACGAGGAGCAAACGCGGGGTGCATAACGCCGTCTGATGCGCTGCCGAGCCCGCCCGTTCCGCGAGCCGCGGGATCATGGTTCCCGTCACTGCATCGAGGGCAGCGAGCGCCCCGCCAGCTCTCGCTCGCCGAGGTGCGGACGCGCGGCGGTCCGCGCAAAGGAACAGCGCGGAAAGTTGAAGGTACCGGGCGCGCCTCCGAACGTCGTCCATCGCGCGCGGCCGGCGCATGCGCGAAGCCTGCCGGTGCACGTCACGTTGCGACGCGCGAAGGGGCTACTGGCTTCCGCAGCGAGCGCCTGAATGGCTTGCTGAAGCGCGCGATCCTCGCCGTCGAACGGCATGCGCAGCGCAGCGCAGCGCGTCGCGGTGCGCGTCGCGATGCGCGTCGCGATGCGCGTGAACAGCCGCATCCTCGGGCGGCGACGCGGACGAGACGAGTAGGGGCGACCGCTATCAGCGGCGCGACATCGGGCCTGTGGTTCACCGGCTGATCTCACGCGCTCGAGCCGCCATCGGAGACGAACCCGGTCGAGCCCGCGACGACCTGGGTGCTCCGCAAGGGCTGGAGCACGCTCGGCGGCGGCTCGATCCGCCTCGGCGCGGCGCCGCGCGCGCGCTGTTGATTGGGCGATACTTGCAGGACCCCCAAGCCGTCGGCCGCCGACGCGCCCGCGGTGACCGGTCGCGTCAACCCACAAGCGGCCGTAATCGAACGACAATCGACGCGGTTTTCCAGAATGGCAACACGGTGGTTCCTCGACATCTCGCGCACTTGCGACCAGAACGCACCCTCGCAGCACGGCAGTTCGGGAGGACTCGCCGCGCACCGAGAAGAGCTCATGACCCGAACGACCATTCTCTTTCCTTTTGCCATCGCTCTCGCCGCGATCGCCGGCTGCTACACGGGCCCGAGCTCGGATCTCAGCCCGGCGACTCCGATGCCGGTGTCGAACGCCGACGGCACCGAGCCCGGGATCGGCATCGATGGAGCCAGCGCCGAGGGCGGCGCGCTGCCGGTGGCCGCGCAGGGTGTTCCTTGCGACGTCGCGAAGATCTTCGCGACCGCTTGCACGTCGTGCCACGGCGCCCGTCCCGCCCACGGCGCGCCGAGCTCGCTCGTGACGTACGAGGATCTGACCGCGAAGTCCGACAGCGATCCCGGACGCACCGCGGCGGAGGTCTCGCTCGAGCGCATGATGGCGACGAGGAGCGTGATGCCGCCAGCGGGTGCGCTCGCCGCGGCGGAGATCGCCGTCGTCGAGAAATGGATCGCTGCCGGCATGCCGAAGGGCTCGTGCGCAACGCAGTCGGCGACGGCCGACGGCGGCGGAGGTGGCAAGCCTCCGGCAACCGACGGCGGCGGTCCGGGCCTCGGGCCCCAGGACGGCGGCGGCGGGTCGGCGCCGACGGTCTGCACGAGCGGCACGACGTGGGCGCAGGGGACCCCGTCCTCGGCGCTGATGCAGCCAGGCAAGGCGTGCATCGCGTGTCACTCGGCGACCGGCGGCCCGTCGTTCACGATCGCGGGCACCGTCTATCCCACGATCCACGAGCCCGACGCGTGCAACGGCGTTGCCGGCAACGGCATGACCGTCGTGCTCATCGACGCCGCCGGCAAGTCGCACAGCATGCCGGTCAACGCGGCCGGGAATTTCACGCGCGTGACGGGCATGCCGATGCCCTACAAGGCGATGATCATGGACGGCACGAAGACCCGCGAGATGAAGACCCCGCAGACCGACGGCGACTGCAACGGCTGTCACTCGGCACAGGGCAACAACTCGCCCGGTCGGATCCTGGCGCCGTGAGCAGCCGGGGTCCCGGGCACACCGACCCGTGGGTGGTTTTACAGTGTAAAATGCGCCTTGCGCGAGCGGCGGTTTCGTCTACGACGTAGCTCGTGAACGAGAACACCGGCACGGCTGCCGTTCCATCATCGCCGCCATCGCCGCCATCGCCGCCATCACCGCCATCGCCGCGGTCGGTGCTCGCACGGCGAATCGCGGCGGCGTCGTTCGTGGTGTTGCTGTTGGTCTGTGCGATCGTCGCGCGTCGCGCCGGTGTCGACGGCCCGATGGTGCAGCAGGAGCTCCTGGCGCTGGGCTGGCTGGCCGCGCCGTTGTTCCTCCTCGCGATGGCCGTGGGTGAGCTCCTGCATCTGCCGGGGATGGTCTTCGTCGTGGCGGCGCGTCTCGTGTTCGGCCCGAGCGTCGGCTTCGCGCTCGGCTACGTCGGCGCGGTCTTCGCCGTGACGGTCTCTTTCATGGTCGCGCGCCAGCTCGTGGTGGCGGCGCGGGCGACGACGGAGCCGTGGCGTCCGCGCTGGCCCTTCCTGCGTCGAGCGCTTGCGCGCCTCGAGACGCACCCCGTTCAGACCATCGCGCTGCTTCGCCTGGTCTTGTGGCTGGCCGCGCCTCTCAGCTACGCGCTCGCGTCGAGCACCGTGAAGGTCCGCGACGTCGTCATCGGCTCCGCGCTCGGCCTGTTCGCGCCGGTGCTCGTGGCCGTGCTCCTCACCGGCTATTTCTGAAAAGCGCCCGCGCCTCCCGCGCCGCCCGTCACGCCGTTTCCGCGAGCTTCGATCGCGACACGCGCAGCGTGGTCACCGCGAAGATCGCCACGCCCAGCACGCCCAGCGCCGCCTCGGTCAGCAGCATCCGTCGCGCGCCCCAGCGCTGTGCCGCCAGGCCGAGGAGCAGGCCCAGCCACCAGATCGGGAAGTTCGCGAGCGAGGCATACACGTTGTACTTCGTCGCGCCCGAGCCGACGCCCATCGCGCTCAGCACCACCGCCGTGAACGCGGCATACGACAGGCCCACACCGAACGCGTACGTCACGTTCCACACGACGTACATCATCACCGTCGCCGGGCTCAGCGCCATGCCGGTAGCGACGAGTGCCAGGCCGATCCCGATCACCGCATAGGCCGTGCGCGGCGCCAGGCGATGACAGAGCCAGCCGCCGGCGAAGCAGCCGATCGCGGTCACGACGCCCACGGTCAGGCCCTGCATCAGCTCCACCTCGCGTGCGCCCGCGCCCCAGTAGCCAGCAACCTCGGCTTGCGTCAGCACCGTCTGCGCCGCGCCCGTGCCCACGGGCAGGACACAGAGGATCGCCGAGAGCAGGCCGCCCTTGGTCCTCAGCATCTTGCCGAGATCGCGGATGACGCCCTTCACCGCGTCGAGCGACTTCATGTGCGCGTGCAGCGACTCGTGCTTCGGCGTGAAGCGGAGCGCGATGCAGCACAGCATGAAGATCACGCCCATGATCGCGCCGCCCATCCATGGCGCGGGAAGATGCGTGATGAGGAACAGACCCAGCGCGCCGCCGAGCCCCGCGCCGCCGAGATTCCCCGCCTGGAACCACGCGCTCACGCGGCCGACTTGGTCGGGCGGCGTCGCCGAGGCGATGAGCGCCTCCACCGCCATGCCGACCGCGGAGTTGATCAGGCTCGCCCCCGCGATGATCGCGAGGAGCAGTCCCAGCGTATCCGGGCCGAGCGGCACCATCGACATCGCGAGCACGCCCACCGCTGAGGCCGCCGTCGAGAGCACGTACCACTTGCGAGGCGTCAGCGTGACGTCGACGATCGGCGCCCAGAGCCACTTCAGCCACTGCGTGCCCATCTGTGCGCCGTTCAGGAGCGCGCCCTCCGAGATCGACAGCCCGTGCTTCGTCGCGAGGAACGTCAGCGCGACCGTCACGAACCCGGTGAGCGCGCCGAACGGCAGGTAGAGCACCGTCCAGACGAACGGATGCGGCGCGCTCGGCGAAGGAGGCTCGTCTTTCCTCACGAATGTGCACGTTACGTTGCCGACCGCGGTCGCACCACCGCGGACACCGTGGTCAGCTCGAACATGGAGGTCGACAGCCTCGCGACCGCCGGCACGCGCGGGTTCTCGACCCCGGGTGAGGGGTCGGCGATG
>JAYTOQ010001125.1:0-6578 GCA_043747665.1 Polyangiaceae bacterium
GAAGCCGACCACGAGCAGCCGGTTCACGGCTTCGGCCATCTTCGGGGTGTCCTTGAAGACGTCCTCGAGGAACACGGCGCCGCTCCGGAAGAGGACGCGCGCGAGGCCGATGGTGAGGCCAATGGCGGTGACTGCGTAGGCGACGTAAACGGGAACGAGGAACGGGCTCGCGATCGGGGCCGAAGTCATTGGATCCATGACGTTTTCCTGGCATGCGGCGGGGGCCGCGGGGTGAGAGGCAGCGTTGCTGCGCGTTGACGAGGGGGGGTTGCAAGGCGGGCTCGCCGCCTCGTGTTGCCTGTTTGACGGAGCGTAATTGAACATGTTCAACGAATATTTGAACGCGTTCAATTATGTCGCTCGGTAGGTAGGGCCTCGTCGCCGGCGGTCAAGTAGGCTGCCGCGATGTCAGACGTCGCGGCGGAGAGGGAGGCATTGTGGACGGCGTTGCGGAAGGCGGCCTCGCAGCTGCCTTCCGTGGAGGAGCGCAAGATGTTCGGGTGCGAGGCGCTGTTCACGAACGGCGCGATCTTCGCGCTGGTCTGGAAGACCGGCCGCATCGCGGTGGAGGCGAGGCCGCGGCGCGGCGCGGCGCGGAGGGCAGGCGCGGAGGCTAGGGCAGACGCGGAGGCGGACGCGACTGCGCGGGCGGATCTGACGCCTTCGGCGGACGCGACTGCGCGGGCGGATCTGAGGCCGCGTTCGAAGGCGACGCTCCCGGCGCTTCAGAAATTGCGCTCCTCCACGGCGCGATAGTACACCACGTTACTCGACGCGGTCACCGCTGCCGCTGCCGCTGCCGACTCGTCGCCGCGTCGCATGTAGCCGTGCGCTTCGTACATCGCGATCGCTTCGCGGAAGATTAGGCGGGTGCGCAGGCCGATCTCCCGATAGCCCCGCGCTCGTGCTGACTCGTGCACGGCGCGCAGCAGCGCACGCCCGACGCCCCGCCTCCGCGCGCTCTTCGAAACGAACACCTTCGACACCCAGCCCACGCCCGCCGTGCCCTGCGGGCCGATGCTCGCGACGCCCAGCGCTCGACCCGTCGCGGGATCCACGGCGACGAAGTCGTCGTTCGCGGGCTTGGCGCCGAACGTCGCGACGTCGGCATCCCGGCCCTCGGGCTCGAACGGCAAGCCGTACTCTGCCAGCGCATCACCGATGATCGCCGCCGCATCCGCCGCATCCGCCGCATCGACGGTCGTCGCGCGCCGCACGAAGATCGCGTCCGTCGCGTCCGTCGCCCCGACCACCGCGGTCAGCAGCCCGGCGCGCGCGAGATGCCCATCTTCAGCCGCGCGATCTCCTGCAGCTCTTCCGCCATCGAGAGCACCTTCCTGCTCGCTTCACGCGCTGCCGCCTGCGCTTGCTCCGTGGTCGCGAGCTCCAGCAACAGACGCCGGCCAAGATCGTGATGATGCGCCTCGTCCGGCTGGATCGTCTCCTCGTAGAGACGGGCCGTGGCGTCGTCGCCGGTGACGCGACAGAAGCGCACGAACTCCGCGTTGCGAACAACCGCCAGCGCCTCCCGCGTGAACTGACCCGCGGCCACGCGCGCCACCGTGCCTTCGAGCGCGAGCAGCCACGCGAGCAGCGGGCTCCGCCCCGACGCCAGCGGATCATGGGTGGCCGTGTCCACCCCCAGCTCGGCCAGCCGTGCCTGGATCATCCGATAGTGCTTGGCCTCGTCACCGGCCTGACGCGCGAGCGCCAGCTTCACGTTCACCTCCGGCGTCGTCGCGATCCACGCCGCGGCGCACTCCGTCGCCTCGAGCTCGTTCTTCAACGCGAGCATCAAGAGCTTCGGCACCGTCACGCCGCCGCTCGGCTCGCCCGCGGCCGACGCCAGCTTGATGCGCCCGAGCGCCACCTGGTTCTGCGCATCGAGCTCGGCGACGAAGGCTTCGGGGGAGAGCATCGAGGAGGACATGAGATACGCGCAGCTTATCCCGACTCACCCCAGATGGCGCTCCGGTCGCGCGGCGCGATGCGCTCGACCACGATGACTCCTGCCCGCCTTCGCGGGCCGAAACCGCTGCTCGGCTGGATGCCGCGACCGTCGACGCATCGCTCCTCGCGCCGGGCTTCGTGTACCGCGACGTCAATCACGTGCTCGGAACGGGGCAGAGCGTCTCGGTCGGAGCCCTCGGCACGCCCGTGCAATCGCTCGCACGGCCTTATGCGTACATCACGTTCGTCACCGGTGCGCTCAGAGGCGGCACCGGCCTCACGTCGTTCGTGGGCCGTGCACTTCGAGGCCGCTGCGCCGTAGGCTCGCCTCGGTACGCGGCATCGGGTCAGCGCTTCGGCGGCGTGAACCCAGGCGGAACGCCGGGCCGATGACCGGGTCCGCCGGGAATCGCGCCGCCAGGAGGACCGCCAGGTGGTCCGCCCATGAAGCCCGCGATCAGCGCGTTGAGCTCGACGATCTGGAAGTCCGGCGGCACCGAAAAGTGGTTGTCGGGGAGCTTCTTCTTGTCGACCTTCGTGACTTCCATGCGCCCCTCTTCGACGTTCTTGTCGTCGAACGAGACGATGCGAAGCGGGAGGTGATTGAAGTCCGAAACCGCCGCGATGGCCGCGAACGCCGGCGATTGCACGACGAGATCCGTGAAGTCGATCCACTTGATCTTCTCGGCGAGGCACGCCTCGGCGTGGCTCGTCTTGGAGGTGATCTTCCAGATCTCGCAGGTGTAGCCGGCGATGGTGTCCTTCTTGTGCGTGTTCTCGATCTTCGGCGGGTCCTCGGCGTGACCCGGAGAGCCAGGCGCCCCGCCGCCGCCGCCCGGCGGCTTGAAGCCGCCCTTCGACTTGTCGAAGTCGATGACGACCGCCTTCTTCTGCGCGTTGATGAGCGCGTAGCCCTTCTTCGCGGGAGGATCGACGATGAACGCGACGCCGCCCGCGAGCATCGGGTTGCCGGGGGCGAGGTCGGCGCCGGCATCGATGCGTACGCGCGGCGTCTTGAGGCCCAGGGTGAGCGACTTCGGAGCTTCCTTCGCTGGCGAGCCAGGGCTGCTCGGCTTGCTCGAGACGTTCATCGTGATTTCGCCCTCGAACGTCGAGTCGAAGATCGAGCCGAGCCCGCCGCCGGTGGAGGTCGAGCCGCCGTCGCCGTCCTTCTTGCCGAGCCCGAGCTTGTCACAGCCCATGGTCATGCTCGCCGTCGTGGCCGCGAGGAGCACGAGCCCCGTCGCGAATGCACTTCCCCCGCGCACGCTGCGCACGTTGCGCACGTTGAAGGAGCGCATCAACCGTGACCGCCCTTCACGGCTTCGATACGGGCGAGCAGCAATTCACGATGGAGCTTGAGGGCGCGGGGCATGGCGGTGCCCAGGGTATCGAAGAACTCGCCGTACGATGCGAGCTCCTTCTCCCACTCCTCGAGATCGATGTGCGTCGCGTCGTCGACCTTCTCGTGCGCGATGTCGAGGCCGGAGAGATCGAGGTCGCCCGCCTTCGGTACCCACCCGAAGATCGTCTCCTGACCGCCGACGCGCAGGCGCGCGCGATCGACGATCCACTTGAGGACGCGCATGTTCTCGCCGAAGCCTGGCCAGAGGAACTTGCCGTCCTTGCCCTTCCTGAACCAGTTGACGAGAAAGACCTTCGGCGGGTTCGTGATGTTCGACTGCATCGCGAGCCAGTGCTGGAAGTACTCGCCCATGTTGTAGCCGCAGAAGGGGAGCATCGCGAACGGGTCGCGGCGCACGATGCCGACCTTGCCCGTGGCGGCGGCGGTGGTCTCGGAGCCGAGCGTGGCGCCGAAGAACACGCCGTTGAGCCAGTTGAACGCCTGCATGACCAGCGGGATGGTGGTTGCACGACGGCCGCCGAAAATGATCGCGCTGATCGGGACGCCGTCCGGATCGTCGGCGAACTTCGAGAGCCACGGGTTGTTCTTGGCGGGCGCGGTGAAGCGCGAGTTGGGGTGTGCCGCCTTCTCCGTCGACTTCGACGTCCAGGGGTTGCCCTTCCAGTCGATGACCTCGGCGGGGATGGGGCCGTCCTTGCCCTCCCACCACACGTCGCCGTCCGGCGTGCGCGCGACGTTGGTGAAGATGGTGTCCTTCATCACGGTCTTCATCGCGTTGGGGTTCGACTCGTAGCTCGTGCCCGGCGCGACGCCGAAGTAGCCGTTCTCGGGATTGACCGCGTAGAGGCGGCCGTCGGTGCCCACGCGCATCCACGCGATGTCGTCGCCGACCGTCCAGATCTTCCAGCCCTTGAAGCGCTTCGGCGGGATCATCATCGCGAAGTTGGTCTTGCCGCAGGCGCTCGGGAACGCCGCCGCGACATAGGTCATCTCGCCTTCGGGGCTCTCGACGCCGAGGATGAGCATGTGCTCGGCGAGCCAGCCCTCCTTCTGCCCGAGCGCGCTGCCGATGCGGAGTGCGAGGCACTTCTTGCCGAGGAGAACGTTCCCGCCGTAGCCGGAGCCAATCGACCAGATGGTGTTGTCTTGCGGGAAGTGGCAAATGAAGCGGCGCTCGGGGTTGATGTCGAGCATCGAGTGCAGGCCGCGATTGAAGTCGTCGGAGTCGCCGAGCATGTTCAGCGCGATGCGACCCATGCGCGTCATGATGCGCATGTTGAGGACGACGTAGATGCTGTCGGTCAGCTCGACACCGACCTTCGAGAGCGCGGAGCCCGCGGGCCCCATGATGTACGGGACGACGTACATCGTGCGGCCCTTCATGGAGCCGTCGAACAGCTTGCCGAGCTTGGCGTACGCCTCCTTCGGCTCCATCCAGTTGTTGGTCGGACCGGCCTGCTCCTTCGTCTCCGAGCAGATGAAGGTGAGATTCTCGACGCGCGCGACGTCGTTGGGGTTCGAGCGATGGAGGTAGCAGCCCGGGAGCGTCTCTTGATTGAGCGGCTCTAGCACCTTCTGCTCGACGGCCTCGGCAGTGAGCTTGGTCTTCTCCTCGGGCGTGCCGTCGCACCACACGATGCGGTCGGGCTTGGTGAGCGCGGCCATTTCGTTGACCCACTCGAGGAGGGTCGGGTTGCTGGTGAGCACCTTGCCGGACGCATCGACGGGATGGCTTGACGACGTCATTGACGCTGCTTTACCGCAGGATTGGCGTCGCCGCACGGGGAAACCCCCCGCGTGCCTCAGTCCTGCGTTACGCACGAAGGCGCCGGCGCCGCGGCGAAAATGCGCGGCGGTTTCCGGACCACGGAGAACTAAGCTCGCGGGCGCCCATGAAGACCATTCTCCTGTCCGGACCCGGCAAGAACTCGCTCTCGACCGAGCTGATGGAGCGGACGCTCGCCGCCGTCCGCGAAGCGGGCGACGCACCGATCTTCCTGACCGGCGAGGGCGACGCGTTCTCGGCCGGGCTCAACCTGAAGGAGGTCGCTTCGCTCGACGAGGCGGGCATGACGCGGTTCCTCGGCGCGCTCGAGGATCTCGTGCAGGCGCTCTACGAGCATCCGGGTCCGACGCTCGCATGGGTGAACGGTCACGCCATCGCCGGTGGCTGCGTGATGGCGCTGTGCTGCGACGTCCGCGTGGTGACCGCGCGCGTCGGCGTGCGCATCGGGCTCAACGAGGTGGCGCTGGGGCTCCGCTTCCCGCCGCGGACCCTCCGCATGTGCGTCGACCGCGTGCCGGGACCGGCGCTCGCGCGCGTCCTGCTCGAGGCCGAGCTCTACGAGGCGAAGGAGGCGATCGAGCTCGGCCTCGTCGACGTCTTCGGCGAGGAGAGCGACGCGCGTGCGCGTCTCGAGAAGCTCGCCAGCCACCCACGCGACGCGTATGGCGCCGCCAAGCGCGCCGTGCGGGGATCGCTCACGGTGCCCGAGGCCGAGCAGCGACGCTTCGTCAGCGACGTCATCCCGAAGTGGGTCACGCCGGAGCTGAAGGAGCGCCTCCGCGCGGTGCTCGACAAGAAGCCGGCAAAATAACCACGCTCGACGACCGCGTCAGACCACGACGCCCGCCTTCACGCCGGAGCGACCTTGCGCGCGAGCTCGTCCAGGCGCTGCGCGACGGTCTGCTCCTCGCCGATGCCCCCGTAACGGAGCTCGGCGTAGCGCGTCAGCACGTCGGCGACGTCTTTCGACCATGGCTCACCGGCGGCGTCGACGCGGCACGCGAAGCGCTCGAGCGGCTCGGACGGCGTGCGCTCCCATCCGGCGCGCGCGAGCGCCGACGCGAGCGTCTCGAACGCCGGCAGCGGACGCGACAAGGCAGTCAGGCGCACTGCGGTCTTGCCGCGACGCTGCCTGAAGCGGCGCACGAGGAGCAAGACCACCGAGATCCCGCCGAAGAAGAGGCCGGCGCCTACCAGGCTGATGTTGGCCACGAACCCGATGGTCCGATCCCACCCGAAGGACAGCGCCTCGCCGACGTGGTCCCAGCGCGTGGGCCGCGTCGTGGCGTGGACCTCGGAGATCGGCGTCGGGTCGAACTGCTGCCAGCGCTCGTCGACCCAGGCCTCGACCCACGTGTGCGCGTTGCGATCGCGCACCACCGACATGCCGGTGATCGGGTTCACCTCGTCCACGCGATAGCCGACGGCGACACGCGTCGGGATCCCGAGCGTCCGCGCCAGCAACGCCATCGCGGA
>JAYTOQ010001126.1:0-1921 GCA_043747665.1 Polyangiaceae bacterium
CGCCCATGCGGATGGCGTCGAAGGTCTCGGTGAGCGTGCCGATCTGATTCAGCTTGATGAGGATCGAATTGGCGATGCCGAGGTCGATGCCGCGCTTCAGGCGCTCGACGTTGGTCACGAAGAGATCGTCGCCGACGAGCTGCAGCTTCTTGCCGAGCTTGTCGGTGAGGAGCTTCCAGGTGTCCCAGTCGTCCTCCGCGCATCCGTCCTCGATGGAGATGATCGGGTACTGCGACGATAGCTTCTCGTAGATGGCGACCAGCTCCGCGCCGCTGACCTTCTTCTTGTCGAACGTGTAGCTCTTCGAGGCCTTGTCGTAGAACTCGCTCGCGGCGCAGTCGAGCGCGAGGAAGACGTCCTTGCCGGGCTTGTAGCCGGCGTCCTCGATGGCGCGGACGAGCGTGCTCACCGCCTCCTCGTTCGAGCCGAGGCGCGGCGCGAATCCGCCTTCGTCGCCGACCGCCGTGGTGAGGCCCTTGTCCTTCAGGTTCTTCTTGAGCGTCGCGAAGATCTCGGCGCCGGCGCGGAGCGCCTCCGGGAACGACGTCGCCCCGGCCGGGACGATCATGAACTCCTGGATCTCGAGGCCGTTGTCGGCGTGAGCGCCGCCGTTGATGACGTTCATCAGCGGCGTCGGGAGAACGCGCGCGTTGGCGCCGCCGAGATAGCGCCAGAGCGGCATGCCGATCGCGTCGGCGGCTGCGCGCGCCGTGGCCATCGAGACGCCGAGGATGGCGTTGGCGCCCATCTTCGACTTGTTCGCGGTGCCGTCGGCCTCGAGCAGGACGCGATCGACCTCAGCTTGATCGAGGGCATCGAGCCCGATGACGCTGGGGCCGAGCGTCTGCATGACGTTGTCGACCGCCTTCTGCACGCCCTTGCCGCCGAAGCGCTTCTTGTCGCCGTCGCGCAGCTCGATCGCCTCGTGCTCGCCCGTCGATGCCCCGCTGGGGACGGCGGCGCGGCCATGACCGGTGGCGGTCTGGACCTCCACTTCGACGGTGGGGTTCCCACGCGAATCGAGGATTTCTCGGGCGATGACGGCGTTGATCTCGCTCATGGCCGATCGACTACCACGACTTCAGGCGAGACGTCACTCGTCGGCGTCGATGTCGTGCCAGAACATGCGGACGTCATCGAGCGTGCGAACACGACGCGCCGGCGGAAGGCTCGCGAGCAGCGATTTGCCGTAGCCCTTGCGCACCGCCCTGCGATCGAGAAGCGCGACGAGGCCGGCGTCCTTCTTGGTGCGGATGAGACGACCAAAGCCCTGCTTGAGCGTGATGGCGGCGCTCGGCACCGAGTACTGCGTGAAGGGATTTCCGCCCTCGGCCTCGATGCGCGCGCAACGTGCTGCCACCACCGGATCGCTCGGCACGGCGAACGGGATCTTGTCGAGCACGACGAGGCGGAGGGCGCTGCCCGGGACGTCGACGCCCTCCCAAAAGCTCATCGTCGCGACGAGCACTGCGGCGCCAGAGTCGCGGAAGCGATCGAGGAGCACGTGCTTCGGCGCCTCGCCCTGGACGAGCAGCGGACCCGGCACGCGTCCGTGGAGCGCGTCGCGGATGGCGCGCATCGCGCGGTTGGACGTGCAGAGCACGAAGGCGCCGCCGCCGGTGATGGCGACGAGCTCGGCGACGCGATCGGCGCACGCGTCCTCGAAGCCGTGCTCGGTGGGCTCGGGCAGGTCCTCGGCGACGTAGAGCGCAGCGCGCGTCTCGAAGTCGAACGGCGAGGCGACCACGAGCTCGACGGTGTCGGGCCGCGCGCCGAGTCGGCTGCGCGCGAAGTGGAAGCTCGGGCCGACCGAGGTCGCCGTGGCGAGCGTCGCGCTCGTGCAGATCACGCTCGGGACGCGATCGAAGAGCTTCTCGCGCAGCACCGGTCCGAGATCGACCGGGCTCGCGCCGAGCGACAC
>JAYTOQ010001127.1:0-3490 GCA_043747665.1 Polyangiaceae bacterium
GTCACCGACGACGACACGAGCGATCGCGGCGAGCCCTTCCTCGTCATGGATCTGCTCGAGGGCGGCACGCTCAACGAGCTCCGTCACAAGACCGGCGGCAAGGTCCCGCTCGAGGAGACGCTGCGCATCTTCGAGACCGTGCTCGACCTCCTCGCGAAGTGCCACGAGGTCGGCATCGTCCATCGCGACATCAAGCCCGGGAACATCTTCATCACCGACGCCGGCGACGTGAAGGTGCTCGACTTCGGTGTCGCGCGCATGCGTGAGGCAGGCTCCGGGATCGAGGCGACGCGCATGGGAACGGCAATCGGTACGCCGTCCTACATCGCTCCGGAGCAGGCGCTTGGTCTCGTCTCCCAGGTCGACGGGCGCTCCGACATCTTCTCGGTCGGGGCATGTATGTATGTTGCACTTACCGGAAAGCGCCTCAATCACGCGCGCACCGAGGCCGAGTCGTTCGTCATGGCAGCCACGCAGGCCGCGCCGTCGATCGCCAACCTCGCCCCCGATCTGCCGGTGGAGATCGTCGCGTGCGTGGATCGCGCGCTGGCCTTCGAGCGAGAGAAGCGCTTCCAGGACGCGGCGTCGATGCGGAGCGAGGTGCTCGGTCTCCTCGCGGCGCTGCGCGCGGGTCAGCTCGTCTGCGCGGCGCCGAAGAAGGAAGGCGGCCTCAAGACCCGCGGTAACGAGGCGCTCGAGAGCCTCGAGGAGCTTTCGCCCGAGGAGGCGAAGGACGTGCAGGTGCGGCTCGCCGCTGTCTGGAAGCAGATCGGGACGTGCCTCGCCGATGTTCGCCAGTACGGCTGGACGCATCCGCACGCGCTCCGTGCGCTCGACGCCGGCCTGCAGCAGGTCTCGGATGCGCTCGCGACCCATCCCAGCAGCGTGCGCTGGGACGTCGGACCCGGCGCGTTCCTCTTCCAAGGCGCGGCGGTGTGGGCGCCCGACCGCATCCCCTTCGACCGCATTCCGTACCAGCTCTTCGCGGACGGCGTGCGGCACATCCAGATCAAGGAGGGCTTCACGAAGGACGAGTTCCGCGATCTGGTGGCGATCCTCCTCCGCGACGTCATCGGCGGCGCAGGCAAGGAAGACGACGCGGTGACCGCGTTCTGGGACCGTCGCTTCGAGCACGTCGCTTACGTCGCCATCGAGGCCTTCGCCGAGGGCGATGGCGGCGGAGAAGCCGATCCGCTCATGAAGGGCAGCGCGGACCTCGCGCGCGAGCTGGCCAACGCTGCGCAGCTCGATCGCGACTGGCACGACGCGTCGCTCGAGGGGCGCGCGATGCGCATCAACCTCTCGAACCAGCTGCGCGAGAGCGGCGAGGCGGCGGCGGCCCTCGCGCTGGATCCGCTGCAGCGCGCGACCATGGGCGCGCAGCTCAACTTGACCGAGGAGAGCTGGCTCGAGCGCTTCGTCGACGCCTTTGCCGACGGGTACGTCGACGCGCGCATCAACAAGGACCATGCGATCCTCGAGGATGCGCTGCGGGAGTGGACGGCCGACGAGCTGTCGCTCCACGATCACCGCGAGATCTTCCAGGTGTTCCATGCGCTGTGCGGCGCGCTCGCGCTGCGCGTCCCCAACGAGGCGCGCAAGGCCGAGCACGCCATGGCAAAGATCATGCTGCCGGCGGCGACACTCTCGGCGATCCTCCAGGAGGTCGAGCGCGAGGGTCGCGACGTGCAGATGGCGTCGGAGCTCGACCCGCCGGTAGTCAGCGGTATCGAGAAGGCGCTCGTCTCCGTCGGTGACGCGTCGATGATGGAGCTCGCGTGCGGCGTCTACGGGACGACGCGGTCGGAGGCGCTGCGCAGCGTGCTCTCCGCGTACATCGCGCAGTGGGCGCGCGGGTCCGAGGCGCGCATCGCGACTGTCCTCGAGACGGCGCCGATCGAGCTCGGCATGATGCTCGTGAACCTGCTCGCAGCGCTGGGAACGCCGGCGGCCACGCAGTCGCTCGCCTCCGCGCGGAACAGCCCGCACCTCGCGGTCCGCATCGAGTCGCTCACCAAGGTGTCGAGTGATCAGGAGGACGAGGTCCGCATCGAGGTGCGGAAGATGCTCGACGATCCGTCGGCGAGCGCGCGGCAGGCGGCGCTAGCGCTCGTCGCGGAGCGCAACCTCATCGCCGCGGGCCCCGCCATCGTGCTGCAGATCCAGGCGCCGGCGTTCCATTCGCTCACCGTCGACGAGCGTCGCCTGTGGCTGTCGTGCCTCAACGCGTTGAGCCCGCGACGGGCCCTGACGGTATGTGTTGGCATCTTGAAAGAGCACCAGGTCATCCCCACCGAGGCGGTGGAGATGACGCGCGTCCTTGCCGCGGAGATCCTCGCGGGAATGGCGTCGAAGGAGGCGCTCGAGGCGGCGACCGACGGCGCGAAGAAGCGCTGGTGGAACACGGCGCCGGTCCGTGAGGCCTCCGATCGCGCGATCGAGCAGATCCACGCGCTCATCGCGTCGGGCGCCGAGGAGCCGGGCCAGACGGCGCGGCGCCGGAAGCTCGAGCTGCCATGAACCAGCGCGGGGGAGGTGAGCGCGCGTTGGATCTGGCGGCGCTGCAGGAGCTCGCGGCGGGCGTCGTGCACGGCGTCTACCGGACCGTCAAGGCGTGTCAGTTCCATGCCGACGTGACCAACGACGCGGTGACGTCGCTCACGGCGGCGGCGGCAGCGGCGATCGCCGAGTACTGCGCGGGCGCGGCGAGCGAGACGGTCGCGCTCTCGTTCCTCGGCGACGCCATCTTCGTGAACCGCCAGATCCTCAAGGGCTCGCGCGACACGCACGCGCTCGCCGTCGAGCTCCGCGATCTGCTCGCGACGTGTGAGGTGACCGAGCTCACGCTCGCGCGCACCATCGATCGCGCGGCGATATCGAGTCTCGCGAAGCTGCTGGCCGACGTGCAGCGCGATCGGTCGCTCGTTCCGCGCGTCACCAGCGGGGAGCTGCCCGGTGTCACCGCGGGGAAGGCGCGATTTGCCGCTACGGGCGCCTCGCGCGAGGAGTCGCCGGGGCAGCGCGCGGCGCGTACGTACGCGACGTCGGTGCTCACGGTACAGGGCGTGCTCGCGGACGTTCGCGTCGGAAAGTTCGAGCTGCCGAGGCGCATCAAGCGTGTCGCACAGCAGGTCGTCGCGCGCGCCGACGAGGACGCGCGCTTGCTCGTGGCGCTCGCTGCAACGGGCGGCGTCTCGCTCGATGCTGCCACCATCGCGGTGGGCAGCGCCATCCTTGCCGTGGCGATGACGAGGCAGCTCACCACCGACCGCGCCGTGCTCGCCAACGCCGCGATGACCGCGCTCCTCTACGATGCGGGGCGCGTGGTCCTCGGCGGCGGCGGCTCGGCGGGGGGTGTCCAGCGCACCCTCAACGACGACGAGCTCGATCGCGTGCCGACGCGTACCGTCCTCGCGCTGACCGCGCTCGGTCGCATGCACGCTCCGGCCCGCGCGCGAACGGCGCTCCTCTATGAGGTTTGGTCGATGCG
>JAYTOQ010001128.1:0-3773 GCA_043747665.1 Polyangiaceae bacterium
CATCGACGTGAGGGTCCACTGGACCTTGCCGTCGGTGAACGTCTCGCCGGAGCTCGCCTCGACGCCGTAGAAGGCGACGATGTCGCCGGCCTCGGCCGACGGAATCTCCTCGCGATCCTCGGAGTGCATGCGGAACATGCGGGGGACGCGGACCTTCCGCATCTCGTTCGACACGTTGTAGATGGTGTCGCCGGCGGAGACCGTGCCCTGATAGACGCGGAAGTACGTGAGCTGACCGTATTTATCCTGCTGCAGCTTGAACGCGAGGCCGACGAACGGCTTCGACGCGTCGGACTCGACGAGGACCTTCTCCTCGCCCTTGAGCTGGTCGTGGCCCTCGTTGAGGACCTCGGTGGGGCGCGGCAGGAAGTGGACGACGCCGTCGAGCAGGAGCTGAACGCCCTTGTTCTTGATGGCGGAGCCGCACATGACCGGCGTCATCTTGAGGGCGAGCGTCGCGCGACGGATCGCAGCGCGGAGATCGTCGACGGAGATGGGCTCCTCGTTGATGAACTTCTCGGCGAGGATGTCGTCGACGTCGGCGACGTCGGAGATCATCTTCTCGCGCGCCTTCTTGGTCTCCTCGACGTACTCGGCGGGGATGTCCTTCTCGATGACGGTCTCACCGTCGGCGCCCTCGAAGAAGAAGGCCTTGCCGATGATCGGGTCGATGATGCCCTTGAAGTCCTGCTCGGCGCCCATCGGCACCTGGATGCGGACCGGGTGGTGGTTGAGCTTCTCCCTGAGCATGTCCGAGACGCGCTCGTAGTTGGCGCCCGGGTTGTCCATCTTGTTGACGAAGGCGATGCGCGGGACGTGGTACCGCTTCATCTGCTTGTCGACGGTGATCGACTGGCTCTGCACGCCCTTGCCGGAGTCGAGCACCAGGATCGCGCCGTCGAGCACGCGGAGGGCGCGTTCGACCTCGATCGTGAAGTCGACGTGGCCTGGCGTGTCGATGATGTTGATGTTGATGGGCTTCTCGGCGAACTGCTCCTGCGACCCTTCCCACACGCAATAGGTCGCGGCGGACTGGATCGTGATGCCCTTCTCGCGCTCGAGCTCCATCGAGTCCATCTTGGCGCCGACGCCGTCCTTGCCTCGGACCTCGTGGATCTTATGGATTCGACCCGTGTAGAAGAGGATGCGCTCGGTGAGCGTCGTCTTGCCCGAGTCGATGTGAGCCGAGATACCGATGTTGCGGATGCGGTCGAGGGGGATGCGAGCGGCCACGGGGTGTTCTCTCTGTTTCGCGGGGAGGCTGGTGGATGCAGAAGCGCCGCGAGCAGTTACCACGTCAGCGCCGCGCCACAAACACGAAGGATCAGGGCCCCCCGAACGGCCGCGTTGACCCCGCCTGTGCGGGGATGGCTCAGCCGGGCGTCGTGCCGGCGACAGGCCCGCATTCATCGCGTCGCAAGCGGCGCCGCCGTGTTCCGCGCCGCGGCCTGAGCGCGGTCAGCGCGCGGACGCGATCCAGCTCTCGATGCGCCGGCGGAGGACCGGGAGCGGCACCGAGCCGTTCTCGAGGACGCGATCGTGGAACTGCCTGCGATCGAAGCGCGGGCCGAGGGCCTTCTCGGCCTCGGCCCGGAGGCGCGCGATCTCGAGGTAGCCGGTCATGTACGACGTGGCCTGTCCCGGCCACGAGATGTAGCGATCGACCTCCTGCGCCGCCTGCGCCGCGGACATCGCGGTGTGGTCGAGCATCATCGCGATCGCGCGGTCGCGGCTCCAGCCGAACGCGTGGAGCCCCGAGTCGACGATGAGCCGACACGCGCGCCACGCGGCGTTGCTGAGCATGCCCATGCGGCTCGCGTCGTTGGAGTAGAGCCCGAGCTCGTCGGCGAGGCGCTCGGCGTAGAGCGCCCAGCCTTCGCTGAAGCCGCTGTTGAAGAGGAAGCGCGCGACGCGCGGGTTCTCGGAGCGGGCGTTGGCGATGTTGAACTGCAGGTGATGGCCCGGGATGGTCTCGTGGAAAGCTGTCTGCGCCGGAGCTGATGCGGGCGCCGAGGTGGTCGGGGTCGCGGGTCCCGGCCCTCCGCACGCCGCAGCCACCACCGCAGACATCAACCCCGCGATGGAGAGGAGCAGAACGCGTCGCACGGGCACCTCGGCCGCGGAGCTTGCTCCACATCGGCTCGGTGACCGTCAGGGCGCTTCTCGCGCGCGAGGATCGGCTCTATGGACCTCGAGTATGTCGCTAGTCACGACTCCGTCACCTCGCGAGCGCGGTGACCGTCCCTTCTGGATCGTGAACGGCGTCGTGTCGGTCGCGGCGCTGTCGGTGCTCGCCTATCTGCTGCTCATCCGGCACGGCTCGGGCGGCGATCGCGATGCGCTCTCGTTCATGCCAGCGATCAATGCGGCGTTCAACGCGACGTCGGCCGTCCTCCTCGTGCTCGGCGTGCGCGCGATCAAGCAAAAGCGCGTCGCGCTCCACCAGCGGCTGATGCTGTCGGCGTTCGCGTCGAGCACGTTCTTCCTGGTCGGCTACCTCGCCTATCACTACGTGCACGGCGACTCGAAGTACCCCGGCCACGGCGGCGTTCGAGCGGCGTATCTCCTGCTGCTCGCGAGCCACGTGATCCTGTCGATCCCGGTCGTCCCCATGTGCCTCGCGGCGTTCTATTTCGCCTTCAAGCAGCGGTTCACGACCCACAAGAAGATCACGAGGTTGCTCTTCCCGGTCTGGCTCTATGTCTCGGTGACGGGCGTGCTCGTCTACTTCATGCTGCGCAGCGCGCACGGCTGAAGTAGCGTCCTCAAATGACCGCGTTCAGCCCTGCGATCCGCGATTTTCTGGCGGCTCCCGACGATGCGCGCCGACTCGGGCCGTATCGCTGCAAGGACCTCCTCGACAAGGCCGGCGCAGCTCCCGTGTTCCGGGCGGTCGAGGAGCATGCCGGCCTCAGCCTGCGCGAGGTCGCGGTCAAGGTCTTCGACATCGGCAAGGCCGGGAGCGCCGACGCGGACGGCTCGCGCGTGGTCGACGAGGCGCGGTCGCTGTGTCGCGTCCAGCACCCGAACGTCGTTCGCTTCCACACGCTCTCCACCGATCCGAAGCGCGGGCTCATGGGCCTGGTCATGGAGTTCGTGAAGGGCATCAGCCTCGACCGCGAGCTCGCCGAGGTACCGCTCGAGACCGCGCACGCGCGCCGTATCGCGCTCGCCGTCGAGATCGGCATCAGCATCGCGTCGGCGCTCGCAGCCGCGCACGAGGCTGGGGTCGTTCACTGCAACGTGAAGCCGTCGAACATCATGCTCTCGGAGGGCACCCACAAACTGATCAACTTCGGCATCGCCGCATCGCTCCGTCAGACGGTCTATCCCGGCGAGCGCGCGGGGCTGTCGCTCGATGATCTCCCGCCCGACTCGATCGGAAGGCGCGCTTCGTCGCTCGACCTGTCGGGCGACGACTCGGACGCGCCGCTCACCGGCACCATCGGCTACATCGATCCGATCTGCCTCCGCACGACGACGCCACCCAGCTCCTCGAGCGATCTCTACTCGCTCGGCGCGACCCTCTACCAGTGCCTCGCAGGCGACGTCCCGGCCGCCGCCATGTCGAAAAAGAAGGGCGGCAAGGGCGTCGACTCCGGCGTGCTCCTCGGCACGACGCCCGCCGCCCCGGTCGCCGAGCTGGCGCCCTCGACTCCGCCGGACCTCGCGAAGCTCGTCGACGCGATGGTCTCGGCGACGCGCGAAGGACGACCGCGCTCAGCGGACGTCGTCCGTCATTCGCTCGAGCGGATTCGCAGCGCGCTCGCGGG
>JAYTOQ010001129.1:0-4350 GCA_043747665.1 Polyangiaceae bacterium
GGCGCATGTACGCGGTCGTGAACGGCCTCGACGAGGTCAGCTACGGCGGCGCGAACATTCACAACGACAATCCCGGCGAGCAGATCGTCGAGCTCGGGATGGGCAAGAGCTACGGCTTTCCCTTCTGCTTCACCGCGCAGCGCGTGATCGTCGGCGGCAACGTCGTTCCGCCGGGCACCCAGCTGCCGTACGCGCAGTACGCCAACATGCACGACGTGGCGTGGTGCGCCGCAAACTCGCTGCAGCCGTCGACGTTCATCCAGGCGCACTCGGCGCCGCTCGATCTCGTCTTCTTCGACGACCAGCCGAAGGGCGCGCTCCCCGAGCGTTACCGCGGCGGCGCGTTCGTCGCGCTTCACGGCTCTTGGGATCGCAGCCCCGCCACGGGCTACAAGGTCATCTGGGTTCCCTTCGACGCGAGCGGCAAGGCGCCGATGCCGACGTCGACCGCGACCGACACGACGTTCCCCTACGAGGTGATCCTCGGAGGCGGCGACGCGACGGGACCGAAGGACGGCGCGTGGAGCTGGACGACGCCGCAGTACTCGGACCAGCCGCGCTTTGCGGGCGTCGCGATCTCTCCCGTCGACGGCGCGCTCTACGCATCGACCGACCAAGGCGGCTATCTCTACCGCATCGGCGTCGCGCAGTAGTCGGCGCGCGAGAGCTGCGCCCGCAAGAAGCAGGCCACACGCCCGAGTCCCGCTTGACGTGGCCGGCCGCGCGACTAGAGTGCGCGGTCCCTCGGCCGGTGCGCGCTCATTCCGGGCTCGCTTCACGATCGGGGCAATCCACACGCTTCCCTGCGCAAACCGCAGGTCCGGTGCGGCGCTCCCGATCTCCCTGTTTTTCAGGGCCTTCGAGAGCAACGCTGGCCTCGGAGGGAAGCGGAGGTCCAACCGAAAAGGAGCGCGCTCATGTCCCAATCCAGCACTCAGCAGTCCGAAGTACCCCAGCTCAAGACCGATTTCCCGCTTCCCCTCCGCTCGCTGCTCGACGCGGGCGTCCACTTCGGTCACCAGACCAAGCGCTGGAACCCGAAGATGAGGCCGTTCATCTACGGCGCGCGAAACGGCATTCACATCATCGATCTCGACCAGACGGCGCGCCTCTTCGCTCGCGCGTTCAACTTCGTCACCGAGACGGTCGCCCGCGGCGGCAACATCCTCATGGTCGGCACGAAGCGCCAGGCCCAGGAGATCTGCCAGGAAGAGGCGACGCGCTCCGGCGCCTATTACGTCATCAACCGCTGGCTCGGCGGGACGCTCACGAACTTCCGCACCATCAAGCAGGGCCTCGACCGCATGCGCCAGCTCGAGCGCATGAAGGAAGACGGCACCTACCTCCAGCTTCCCAAGAAGGAAGTCTCTCGCCTCGAGAAGGAGCGCGAGCGCTTCGAGAAGTACGTCGGCGGTCTGAAGAACATGGGATCGCTCCCGCAGGCGGTCTTCATCATCGACCCGGCCATGGAGCAGATCGCGGTCAGCGAGGCGAAGAAGCTCTCGATCCCGATCATCGCCATCACCGACACGAACTGC
The DNA here is from genome assembly GCA_043747665.1 of Polyangiaceae bacterium. Classification (GTDB taxonomy): domain Bacteria; phylum Myxococcota_A; class Polyangia; order Polyangiales; family Polyangiaceae; genus Labilithrix. The sequence goes on from JAYTOQ010001129.1 coordinate 1,539, forward strand.
GACCCGGATCAGGTCGACTACGTCATCCCCGGCAACGACGACGCGATCCGCTCCATCCGGCTCATCACGCAGCGCATCGCGGACGCCGTCGTCGAAGGCACGCAGCGGCGCAAGGATCACGGCAACCGTGACGACGAGCGTGGCGGTGGTGGTGGTGGTGGTGGTGGTGGTGGTGGTGGTGGTGGCGGTGGCGGCATGGGCCGTGGTCGTCCCCCGGCCGACGTGCAGTATGCACGCAACCGCGGACCGGCCGCTCCCGCAGAAGCGCCGGCTCCGGCTGCCGACGCCCCCGCGGCTCCGGCTGTGCCGACCGGCACGCCCGAAAACCAGCCTTCCTGAAGGAGATTTGAAATGGCTTCGATCACACCTGCAATGATCAAGGAGCTCCGCGAGCGCACGTCAGCCGGCATGTCCGACTGCAAGAACGCGCTCACGGAGGCCGAAGGCGATCTCGACAAGGCCGTCGAGGTCATCTTGAAGAAGGGCCTCGTGAAGGCCGCGTCGCGCGCCGGCAAGGTCGCGACGGAAGGCGAAGTTGCCACCTGGGTCAGCCCGGACGGCAAGAAGGGCGTCATCGTCGAGGTCAACAGCCAGACCGACTTCGTGTCGCGCGGCGACGACTTCAAGGCGTTCGTAAAGAACGTCCTCGACGTCGCCTCCAAGCTTGCGGGCAAGGACGGCGGCGGCGACCTCGCCGGACAGAAGTACCCGGGCGGCGACAAGACCATCGACATCGTCCGCCAGGATCTCGTCGGTCGCATCGGCGAGAACATCGTTCTCCGCCGCTGGGAAGCGCTCGAGGCGAAGGGCGCGAACGGCGTCGTCCAGGCGTACGTCCACATGGGCGGCAAGCTCGCGGTGCTCGTCGAGGCAGAGGCGCCCAACGCCGAAGCGAACGCGAGCCCCGACTTCAAGGCCTTCGTCGAGAACTGCGCCATGCAGATCGCGGCGATGAGCCCGCTCGTCGTTCGCAAGGAGGAGGTCCTCCCCGCGACGATCGACAAGCAGAAGGAGATCTACGTCGGGCAGCTCAAGGAAGAGCTCGACGTTGCGACCGCGCGCATCGCGGAGCTCAAGGGCGAAGGCCACGGGCTCAACGAGGCGGACCTCAAAGCCGAGATGAAGCACGCCGAGTCGAAGAAGGGACCGCCCGAGGCCATGTGGCCGAAGGTCGTCGACGGAAAGATCTCGAAGTGGTTCAACGAGGTCACGCTCCACGGTCAGGACAACGTCTGGGAGCAGGGCGCCGGGACGATCGACAAGATCCGTGGCGAGCTCGGCAAGAAGCTCGGCGGCGAGGTGAAGGTCGTCTCGTTCGTGCGCTTCGGCCTCGGCGAGGGTATCGAGAAGAAGGTCGAGAACCTGGCCGACGAGGTCGCGAAGACCATCGGCGCGTAAGCACCGTCTCGCAGCAATGGTCAGAGCCGGCGCGTCGCAAGACCCGCCGGCTCTCGCCCTTTCGAAGCCCGGAGATCCTTCGTCACGACCGCGCGTAGGTGGGCGACGGAGGTTCACCAATGAGAACGAGCTTGCTTGGGGCTTTGGCGCTGGCGGCGCTGGGGACGGTCGGGTGTGGGACGGCCCAGACGTCCTTCGTCAAGAGCGACACCACCCTCGGGCGCGTCGTCGTCTACCGCAACGGAGTCGCCTATTTCGAGCGTTACGCCGACGTGCAGGGCGACAACCTCCGACTCAACGTGCCCCAGGACAAGGTCGACGATTTTCTCAAGTCGCTCACCGTCGTCGATGCCGCGACCGGCGAGCCAGCCCCCATCTCGTATCCTTCGGGACCGAACGCGGGTAGCGGCGGCACCATCGACATGAAGGTCGGCGTTGGCAAGGCCGGCGCTGCGCCGCGACGCCTGCGACTCTCGTACGTCACCGAGGCGCCATCGTGGAAGCCCAGCTACCGCGTCACGGTCGACAAGGCGGGCAAGGTCGATCTCCAGGGTTGGGCCATCGTCGACAACACCTCCGGCGAGGACTGGCGTGACGTGAAGCTCGGCGTCGGCGCGAGCTCCGCGATGTCGTTCCGCTTCAACTTGAAAGGGCTACGATTGGTGGAGCGTGAGACGCTCCGCGAGAACGACCTCTTCGCGCAGGCGCCTCCCATGGGCGGCGCCTCGTACGGGCAGCAAGCGGGCCCCGGCGTCAACAAGCGCGTCGTCGCCGACGTCACCGACGACATCCTCACCAACGCCGAGCTCGACGAGACGCGTCGCAATGAGCGTGATCACGGCGTCGTGGCCGCGAACACGCCGGCGCCGGTGACCGGAGGCGATCGCATGACGGGCAAGCCGGGACCGCAGCGACGGCCGATGACCAAGAGCGGTGGCGGCGATTTTTCCGGGTTGTCCGCGGCGCCGCCTGCCGATCCCATCCAGCGCATGGCGCAGTCGCTCCGCGGCACTGCGAACACCATCGTCGTCGAGGGGTACGCATCCGCGGCCGACAAGGACAAGAACGCCGCGTCGCTCGATCGCGCCAATCGCATGCGCGAGCAGCTCGTGCGCAACGGCGTGGACCCCAACAAGGTGGTCGCGGTCGGCAAGGGCGAGCAGCAGGGAAGGTTGGGCGGCGCACGCGTCGTCGAAGAGCCGAACGCGCAGGCTCAGGCGGCGGGCTTCGACGGACGTACTGGCAAGGAGGACGCTTCGAAGAAGCCGCAGGACCACGACGCTGCGCCGGGAACGGGCACGACCAACGGCGAGCCCATCGGCACCTCGCACTTCGAGTCGACGGTCGCCATGAGCGTCCCGCGCGGCACGTCGGCGATGGTCTCCATCCTCCGCTCGCAGACCGACGGCGAGGT
>JAYTOQ010001130.1:0-2541 GCA_043747665.1 Polyangiaceae bacterium
ACAGGCTTGTTCTCCTTGTCGCGCTTGCGGTCCTCACGCTTCGCGCTTTTTTCGCGCTGGCGCTCCTGCCGCTGCCGTTCTTTCTGACGCTTGTTGACGCTGGGATTGGACATGAAGTTCCTTTCCGCGGCGGTCCATGGTGATCGGACGCCGCCTCAGGGATTCTCAGGATCGAGAGTCAGACGCGAGGTCTGGTCTCACGAAGTACGCGCGCCGCGATAACGACGGTGACGACTTGCGCGGGGGGGCCGCGCCTCCTGAGAAGAAGAATTTACGGACGGGAGATTACTCGGACGTGCATCGCTCGGCGAGCCGTTTTGCACGCGCGGCGCTTGAAAGCGCGACGACGGCGACGACGGCGACGACGCGTGCGGTGCGGACGACGACGATCCGCCCGAACGCGAGCGGTGCTGCAGCGGCGGCCTCGGCCGCTCCGCGCGCTCGAGCGAGGCAGCAACGCCCTGCGCAAGGGCGATCGGCTCGGCCATCGGGATGCGCTGGCGGATGATGCGCTCGATGTCCTTGAGGAGGCCGCGCTCGTCGTCGTCGCAGAACGCGATCGCGCGACCACCGGCACCGGCGCGGGCCGTGCGACCGATGCGGTGCACGTACTGCTCGGGGACCTCGGGGAGATCGTAGTTGATGACGTGCGTGATGCCGTCGACGTCGATGCCGCGGGCGGCGATGTCGGTCGCGATGAGCACCGGGATGTCGCCGCTCTTGAAGCCATCGAGCGCGCGCTCGCGTGCGCCCTGCGACTTGTTCCCGTGGATCGCGGCGGCGCGGATGTTCGCACGATCGAGCTGCTCGACCAGGCGATTCGCGCCGTGCTTCGTGCGCGTGAAGACGAGCGCGCGATCGACGCCGGCGGCGCGGAGGACGTGCTCGAGGAGCGCGCGCTTGTCGCGCTTGGTGACGTAGTGGACGGTCTGCTCGATCTTCTCGGCGGTGGTCGCCTGCGGAACCACCTCGACGCGAACGGGATCGATCAGGATGCGCGTCGAGAGCTCGGCGATCGCCGGGGGCATCGTCGCGGAGAAGAAGAGCGTCTGGCGCTTGGTGGGCACTTCCTTGACGATGCGGCGCACGTCGTGGATGAAGCCCATGTCGAGCATGCGATCGGCCTCGTCGAGGACGAGCACCTCGACGCCGTCGAGCCGGACGTAGCCCTGCTCCATGAGATCGAGGAGGCGGCCGGGCGTGGCGATGAGGATGTCGGGCTTGTTGCGGAGCGCATCTTCCTGACCGCGCTGGCCGACGCCGCCGTAGATCACGGTGTTGGTGAGGCCGAGGTTCTTGCCGTAGGCCCAGGCGCGCTCGCTGATCTGCGCGGCGAGCTCGCGCGTGGGCGCGAGGACCAGCGCGCGGATCTTGCCGTTCTTCGGGCGCGCAGCGAGGTTCTGGAGGATCGGCAGGACGAACGCGGCGGTCTTGCCGGTGCCGGTCTGCGCGCAACCGAGGAGGTCACGACCCTGGAGGACGTGCGGGATCGCACGCTCCTGGATGGGGGTTGGCGTCTCGTAGCCTTCGGAGGCCACGGCCTTCAGCAGCGGAGCGGAGAGACCGAGGACGGCGAACGCCGAGACACGGTCGGGATTCGCGATGGTGCTGGTAGCAGGGAGCGGAGGCAGCGGCTCGACACGGTTCGTGCGGGGCCTTGATTCTAGATTCACTTGATTGGACTCGGATCTTGCGGCGCGACCATCTCCGCGATTTTCCGCGGGGATGGCCGTTGAATGACTTGGAGCTCGCGATGCGCCGCTGTCGATAGACGCGCGAGCCGGCCGACGCGCACTTGCGTCAGCTGGGGTGCTGTTGTTGGGGGGGCGACGATTCACGCGTTATCAGGACCGATACGTCGCCGTGGCGATGTAGCGGAGGACGCGCTCGCACGAGGCGTTGCCCACTTGCCCGAGGCAGGTGTCTTCGCCTTCGAACTTCTCGTCACCGTTTCGTAGTGCTCGCATGATGCTGTTCGTGAGGTCGTGGCCCCCATCCTGGCAGGAAGGGTCGCTGCACGGCACTTCGAACATCGCCGGCGCGTTGGCGACGACGACACGACGGATGTGAGAGACCTCGGCCGAGACGACGCCGGGGCGGCGTTCCTCGAGATCGAGCCTGAGCCCGTCGAGCTTCGGGATCTCGCTCTGGAGCCGCGGCGCTTCGTCCTCGCGGCGACGCCGCTCGGCAAAGCGATTCGCCGCATCCCTGTTCCGTCGATTCATCAAGAGAGCATTCTCGATTCCAGGAAGCGGCACGTGCCGCCTCCTCTTGAGAAACCGACCTTAGCGCATGTCGGCCCGAACGCAAAGACCGGGCCGACGCGCCTTGGCACGTGCAGATCGGCACGCTGCATGCGAGGTTCGAGGACGATGTCATTCGTCGCCGAAGCTTCGCTGACCATCGACGCGCCTCCCCAGCGTGTCTTCGATCGGCTCGCGGACCTGGCCTCGTGGCCCTCGTGGATGCCGCGATCGTTCGCGCCGGTCGTTCGTGGGTGGTCGGCGACCCCTTCCCCGCTCCGGCCCGGCGACCGCTTCA
>JAYTOQ010001131.1:0-5874 GCA_043747665.1 Polyangiaceae bacterium
CGCCGCTCGGGATCCCTGTATTCTGCACGATGATCGTTGAACCACGCACGGACGTCGGCCTCGGGCACGTCGGCGGGCGCGGGCGCGTTCTTGCGCGCCTCGGCGAGCATCGAGTCGCGCAAGATGGCCCGCATCTCCTGCTGCGCGATGGGGTCCTTGTCGTAGCCCTTGTCCGCGGCTTCCTTCGCGAGGAGCTTCACGGTGATCATTTCGTCGAGCAGCTCCTTGCGACGCTCCACCGACTGGTAACGGAGGCGATCGAACTGATCCATGTGCTCGAGCGCGGCTGCGTAGTCGCCGAGCGTGATGGTCTCGTCGCCTACCTTGGCGAGCGTCTGCTTCGCCTGCTCCGGGGTGAGCGACGTCGGCTGCGCATGACCGCCGGCGTCGGCGACGTCGGTCGTCGATCCGTTGTCGCAGGACTTGCAGCCCGCGATGCTCGTCGAGAGTGACGCAAGCGCGACGAGCGACGCAGCAAGCAAGCGAGCGGTGGAACGGCCGGCCTTCACGTCGGCGAAAGCTATCACCGCGTGCCCTCCCTTGCACGCCGTCTGACCCACGACTAAGGACGCTCCACCATGCGAGAAACGCGCGCCGGCGGCTCGGGCCCTCTCTCCGGTCCTCGCCTCGACACGATCGCCCCGCCCCCGCGGGATCCGAAGCTTCGCTATCGGAGGATCATCCTCAAGCTGAGCGGGGAGGCCCTTTGTGGCTCGCAGGGCTTCGGCATCGAGCCGGCCGTGATGAAGACGACCGCCGAGGAGCTCGCCGACGTCTACGCGGCCGGCGTCCAGGTGGGCATCGTCGTCGGCGGAGGAAACATCTTCCGCGGCCTCAAGGGCGCCAGCGCCGGCATGGACCGCGCGCAGAGCGACTACATGGGCATGCTCGCGACGGTGATGAACTCGCTCGCGCTCCAGGACGCGCTCGAGAAGTGCGAGGTCCCGACGCGCGTGCAGACCGCGCTCGAGATCCGCTCCATCGCCGAGCCGTACATCCGCCGGCGCGCCATTCGCCACTTCGAGAAGGGGCGCTTCGTGATCTTCGCGGCCGGCACCGGCAACCCGTATTTCTCGACCGATACCGCCGCCGCGCTGCGCGCGATGGAGGTCCACGCAGACGCCCTCTTCAAGGCCACCAAGGTCCAGGGCATCTACGACAAGGACCCGGTAAAGTTCTCGGACGCCACGATGTACACGAACATGTCGTTCGACCGCTTCATCAACGACCGCATCGGCGTGATGGACTCGACGGCGGCCACGCTCTGCCGCGACAACAACATGCCCATCCGCGTCTTCAAGCTGACGGAGCCGGGCAACATCAAGCGCGTCGTCTTCGGCGAGCCCATCGGCACCATCGTCGAAGGCTGACGACCTGCCGCTTTTCCGCGTCTCAGGCGGGGCGGCGGAACGCACCGCGACCGGAGTGCTGGCGCGTCGGCATTTCCCACTCGTTGACTGGTGAGCCGTGCTGAGCAGCGGGCTGGGCGTGCGCCTGCGCGGCGCGCTGTCGGCGGAGCGCGGTGCGCGCGTGAAGGAGGTCGTGCTGGAATTCAGCGGCCGAGCCATAGCGAGCGCGCGGATCGCGCTCGACGGCGAGCGCCACGATCCGATCGAGCGCGACCGGGATGTCCGGGCACGTCAGGCGCACCGACGGCAGCTGCCGGGTGAGGACCGACACGAGAACGGCGCGCGCATTGGCTCCGGGGAAGGCGCGCGTCCCGGTGAGGGCCTCGAACAGCATGACGCCGACCGCGTAGAGATCGATCCGGAGATCGAACTCGCGGCGACCGGAGGCCTGCTCGGGCGCCATGTACTCGGGGGTGCCGACCACGGTCCCGACGCGCGTGAGGGTTCCGTCGTCGAGGGGCTGCTCGGCCTTGCGGCGGCACATCCCGAAGTCGAGAAGCTTCACGAGCGGCAGGTGGCCGTGCGGGCGGACGATGAAGACGTTCTCCGGCTTCATGTCGCGATGGACGATGTTGAGCGCGTGCGCGGCGTCGAGCCCGGAGAGCATCTGCACGGAGAGCTCGATGGCCTCGTCGGCATCGAGGCGGCCCGTGCGGCTCATGTACGACCGAAGGGTCTCGCCGTAGAGGCGGTCCATGACGAGGAACGGAGCGCCGTTCTCCACCGTGCCAGAGTCCACGACCGTGCAGACGTTGGGGTGATGGATCGACGAAGCAACGCGCGCCTCGCGAGCGAAGCGTGCGGCGGCCGCACCATCGAGGCCGTTGGCCTGGAGAATCTTGATGGCTACGAGACGATCCAGGTGCAGGTCGCGAGCCTCGTAAACCGCGCCGCATCCGCCGCGCGCGACCTCGCCGAGGATCTCGTAGCGGTTCGCGAGGAGCCGGGTGTCCCGGGCCATGAATTCGGACCGCGCGAGGGCTGCGTTCGACATGCTCCGGGCTGGTGCAACGGGCGTACCCGTCGGACGAGCGGCTCTGTGGCCCTAATTTGCGTCTTTTCAGGGGGTGATCTGGGTACACCGACGCCCAAAACTGGTCGGCCGGCTCAGCCGATGCCCGAGCCGTCGGCGTCGAGCGCGGTCTTGATCAGGCTCGCGACCTGCACGGCGCTCGACTCCTCGAGCGTTCCGAAGATCGCGCGCGCGTCGAGGATGGCCACGGCGACGCTCGCGCACGCTTCTTCGAGCGACTGCGCGGCGGCCTCGTCGAGGCGCACCAGGATGGCTGCACCGGCCAGCGCCATCGGCCATAGCGGCGCATAGACGGGGACCAGCGGCAGCGCGACGATGTCGAGCTCGACGCCGTCACCGAGCCGGATGGTGGCGAGCACGTATGGCACCGGCACCGACGGGGCCGGCTCCTGCGCAGGGAACGCATCGGCGAGCGACAGCACCGTGTGTCCGAAGATGGCGAGCTTCGACGGCGTCGCCGCGAAGACGAGCCGCGCGGCTCCGGAGAACCCCGGCGCGCGCGCTCGGGCCGCCGACGCGCGAAGGAGATGGAGCTGGTCGGGACCGCAGATCTGCACGCGCGACGAGGCGTGGCCGAGGCGCTTCACCCGGCCGCGACCGTCGAGCCTCACGATCGACTCGAGGATGGCCGCGTCGGCGTGGGGCAGCTCGTCGAGGATGTCGTCGACGACGGACGGCACGCGCAGCCGCGTGAGCACGTGCTGATCGACCTCCGACAGGCTGTCGGAGCTCGCGCCGTCGACCGCGAGCAGCGTGCTCGTGACGAGGTCACCGGCCTGCGCACGGAGCGCGCCGGCGCGCTCGACGAGCGCTCGCGCCTCGGTGACGAGCGCCCGCGTGCTCTCGTGGATGCGCCGCATGATGGCGGGGGCGCCCGGCGCGAAGGTCGCCGTTCCGTCGCGCTCGCCCAGCATGCGCGCGATGGCCTTCTTGCCTTCGAGGCGCACGTACACGGCATCGGCGATGTCACCCTCGACGAGGCGCACCTCGCCGGACCCCTTGGGTGTCGTCACGGTGAGCGTTCCCGAGCGGCGCTCGGTCGACAGGACGACGAGGAGATCGGCGAGCGGCGCGTTCTCGAGCGTGTGCGCGGATGGCGCAAGACTGGCGTGGCTGGTACGAGCGCCGGAGTCGGACCGCGCGCTGGTGAGCTGCTCGATGCGCATCACGATGCGCTCGATGTCGTCGCGCCGGACACGGCTCTCGCTGATGGGCTCGCCCTCGCCTTCGCCCTCGCCTTCGCCGGCATCGTGCAGGACGAGGAGCGGCGGCACGTGCGGGAGCTCGACGCTCAGCGCATCGATCACGCCCATCGCGCCGTCTTCGGGCTCGGCGACCGCGCGGGCGGCCAGCACCACGTCGTAGCCTCCGCTGCGTGCGCGCTCGCACGCCATCTGCGAGCCGTTCGCGAGCGAGACGCGGATGCCGCGCTCGCGCAGCTTCGCGGCGAGCTGCGCGAGCGCATCGACGTCGTGGTCGACGAGGAGGACTCGGCTACCCGGCATCGGCGCTCCCGGCGGCCTGGATGCGCCGTGTGAGGACGTCGGCCAGGAGAGGATCGGCGCAGTGCACGCCGCGGAAGCGCTCGCCGATCAGGCGGCCGCAGCAGACCCACGCGCCGTGCTCCGCCTCGATGACGATGGCTTCGATGTTGGCGCAGCCCGGCTCGGCGCGCACGTCGAGCACCAAGGGCCTTGCGACGTGACGTGCCGCCGCGGCCACGCCGAGGCCTGGCTGCAGCGTGGTCATGACGTTCGTCTCGCCGCCGCGCAGCGCCTCGCGACAGGCGCGCGCGACGAGCGCGAAGAGCGCGGAGCCGGCGACGTCGAGCGGATAAGGAGAGCGAGGCCCCGCGTCGAGCATGGGCCGCGCGATGAGCGCGTCGACCACCTCTTGCAGCGGCATCACGTCGAGACCGAGCGTGTGCACGGGGGAGCGGCTGTCGTCGTACGCGCGCGTCCGCGCGGCTTTGATGAGGCGCTTCAGCGTGGAGCCGTCGTGGGGGAACGTGGCGACGCCGACGCAGAGCGCGGGGCCCTTGCCGCGCGGCCCCTCGGAGCGCGCGAGGTTGCCCTTGGGCCGCGCGCGGCGTTCGCCCATGAGCCGCGCGAGGATGCGTCGCCGACATGAATGGGCGCCAATCCCGGTCGTCTCCGGCAAGAAGACCAGGAGATCGCCGTCCTCGGTCCCGCACAGAGCGTCGGTGTTGCGGACGATGTCGGCAATCTCGAGCGTTGCTTCTTCGCGGCGGTTCGGCCGATCCGGGCCGGGCAGCGTGATGGCGATGACGCTCGCGCGGCGGTCGTGACGCGACGCGAGCGTGAGCATGCGATCGGCGACGGTCCGGAAATGACGAGGCGGAAAGACGCGCACGCTCTCGTCGACCTGGTCATGGCGATCGACGAGCGAGAGCATCGCGGCGGCGAGATCGGCGACACCGGCGATCTCGGACTCCGTCGACGCCGGCACGTGCTCGAGGACGAGGATGCCGAGCTCTCCGCCGCCGGTCACGAGCGGGACGACCCGCGCATGGCGGGCCTGCACGAGTCGCGAGAGGTCGGCGGGCTGCGACGTGGCCGGGAGGTCGAGCGCGCTGCCCACGGCGGCGAGGCGGACCCGTTCGCTCTCGGAGTCGCCGAAGGTCGCGTAGAGCGCGACGCCACGCGCTCCGCTGATCTGCGAGACGCCGTCGACGATGGCGCGAACGGCGTCCGACTGCGCGGCGCCGCGCGCGAAGCGAACGAGACGGTCGTAGGTCTCGAGCTTCTTGCGCTCGCGTCCGAGCTTCTCCTCGAGGAGGTTGACCTGCTTGCTGCGCATCGCCTCGGCCTTCACGTCGGCGAGCGCTCGGGCCAGCGCGTCGCCGGTCGGCGGCGAGACGATGACGCCTGCGGCGCCGAGCGAGAGCGCCTCGGCGCCGCGCTCGAGCTGCTCCGGCGACACGAGCGCGTGCAACGCGACGCCTGGGCAGATGCTCGGGAGATGATGACAGAGCGCGAGCGCGGCGCCTCCGTCCGAGGCGAGATCGATGAAGGCGACGTCGACGGGCACCGCCGTCGCGCTCGCGACAGCCGCGTCGATCGAGGTGGCGCGCTCGAACGCATCGCCTTCCTCGCGGATCACGCGCTCGACCGCCTGCGCGACGTCCTCATCGTCGATCATGATGAGGACGCGAAGGGGGCCCTCCCTCATGCGGCGCTCCCGAGAGATGATTCCCCGGAGAACACGTGCCGCGCGGGGCCGCGCATGATGGCGTGGCCGTCGGCGCGCATGGTCACGAACAGCGGTCCACCGGGCAGGTTCACCGTCACCTCCTCGCCGGCGGCACAGAGGCCGCGCGCGACTCCGACCGCGACGGTGGCGCAGGCGCCGGTACCGCACGCGTGCGTGACGCCGACACCTCGCTCCCAGACCACGAGATCCACGGCGCCC
>JAYTOQ010001132.1:0-5380 GCA_043747665.1 Polyangiaceae bacterium
GCAGCCGATGGCGAGGAAGCCGCCGATGCCGATGAGCGGCGTCGGGATGCCGAGCGGATACGCGAACACCGTGCGTTTCACGACGCCGCAGCCGCCCTCCGCGCCGCAGAAGACCGGCGCGGGGCGCACGTAGTCGACGAGCAGAAGCGAGGAGGCCACGAGCGCCACAGCGCACACGATCATGACCAACCAGAACGGAACGGTCTTTCTCACGCGATCCTCATGGCGCTTGCCTTCGGCAGACGAAAGTTACGGAAACGACGAAGCATCCGACCTTAACCCGATGTAGCCGGACCATGACCCAGAATATTCCCGGGACGCGCCGCGCCGCCTCGCGTAAATAGGGCCCAAATGCGCAAGCCTCTGCCCTCACGCACGGCCGTGCTCGAACTGCTCAAGGGCCAGGACAAGGCGCTCGACGCACGCGAGGTCGCCGAGCGCCTCGGCGTCGCGCCCGCCAGCGAGAACGGGCTGCTCCGCATGCTCGACGACCTCGTCTTCGACGGCGTGGTGACGGCGCGCGGCGACAAGTTCAAGCTCGGAGCCGCCGACAAGAACCCGGAGAAGGCCGAGAAGACCGCGACGCCGGTCGCGCTCAAGACGAGCAACGGGCCGTCGGCGGTCACCGGCTACGCGAAGCGCGCCGACACCGGCCCCGCACGCGGCAACGATCGCGGCGCAGGCGGTGGTCGCGACCGTGATCGCCGCGGCAGTGGCAGCGGTGGCGGCGGTGGGAGCGGTGGCGGTGGTGGTGGTGGCGGCGAGAAGAAGCCGCTCAAGGCTCTCCCCAAGGACGCCGGTCGCCGGCCGACGCGCCAGGGCAACGACGCGCGCACCAGCCCCGAGGCACGCGCGCACGCCGAGCTCGAGCGCGCGCAACGCAACCGCGAGAACGGCCAGCGCGGCGCGCCCAGCCGCGACAACGATCGCGAGATGCCGAAGTTCCAGGTCGCCGCCGACTCGAAGCGCGAGGGCGCCGCCGACTCGAAGCGCGAAGGCGCCAGCCACACCAAGCGCGAGGCCCCCGCCCCCGAGCCGATGCAGCGCGCGCCCAGGCAGAGCGGCGGCCGAAGCGATCGCGAGCGCCGCGAGGGCGTCCTAAAGGTGAACCCGCGCGGCTTCGGCTTCGTCGCGAGCCCCACCGCGAGCGGCGACGACGCGTACATCTCGCCCGAGAACCTCAACGGCGCGATGCACGGCGATCACGTCATCATCGACATCGTCGCGCGCGGCTCACGCGGCCCCGAAGGGCACATCGTCGAGATCAAGGCGCGCGGCGCGGCTCGCGTCTCGGGCATCCTCCGCCGTCGCGGCAAGAGCGCGTGGGTCGAGCTCGACGACCCGCGCATGAAGGGCCCCGTGGTCCTCACCGCCGAAATCGACAAGACCAGCGCCGAAGGCGAAGGCAACAGCGGCAAGGACGGCCAGGTCGTCGTCGTGCAGATTACACGCTTCCCCGAGCGGAACGACGAGAACCCCGAAGGCAAGCTCATCGCGGTGCTCGGTGCGCCCGGCGAGCTGTCGGTCGAGACGCGGAAGATCATCCTGGTGCACGGCATCGAGGAGATCCACAGCGCGCAGGCCATCGAGGAGGCCGAGGCCTACGGCGCGACCGTCCCCGAGGAGATGCTGAAGGGCCGGGAAGACCTCACGCACATCCCGCTGCCCACCATCGATCCCGAGGACGCGCGCGATCACGACGACGCGGTCTGGGTCGAGCGCACGAAGGAAGGCGGCTACGAGCTGTGGGTCGCCATCGCCGACGTCAGCTCGTACGTGCTCGCCGGCACCGCCATCGACGAGGAGTCGAAGGCCCGCGGCTGCAGCATCTACCTGCCCGATCGCGCCATCCCGATGCTGCCGCGCGCGCTCTCGTCGAACCTGTGCTCGCTGCTTCCCGACGTGACGCGCCTCTGCTTGTGCGTGCATGCCGTGCTCGACAAGAACGGCACCATCAAGAAGACGCGCCTCATCCGCGGCTTCATGAAGAGCGCCGCCAAGCTCACGTACGGCGGCGTGGCGCGCGCGCTCGCGTTCACCGAGCTGCCGCCGCGTGATCCCAAGGCCGACGCGATGGTCGAGGGCCTGAAGGTCGCGGCCGAGTGCTCGCGCATGCTGCGCGACAAGCGCATGAAGCGCGGCGCTCTCGACTTCGATCTCCCCGAGGCAGTCGTGAAGCTCGACGAGGAGGGCAAGCCCATCTCGGTCAGCAAGCGCTCCGGCGATCCCGGCATGAAGAAGGCGTACCAGCTCATCGAGGAGCTGATGATCTTCGCCAACGAGGCGGTCGCGCGCTGGCTGCTCGAGCACGAGCTGCCCGGCGTCTATCGCGTCCACCTCCCGCCCGATCCCAAGAAGCTCGATAAGCTCTCGGCCATGTGCGAGATGCTCGGCGTCGAGTTCGACGCCGACAACACGCAGACGCCCAAGGGCCTCGCCGAGCTCCTCAAGCTGTTCGCGACGCATCCCCTCTCGAGCGTCCTCAACAACCTGCTCCTTCGCTCGATGAAGCAGGCGACGTACGACGTGTCGAACCTCGGTCACTTCGGCCTCGCGTCCGAGGCGTATCTCCACTTCACGTCGCCGATCCGTCGTTATCCCGACCTCGTCGTGCATCGCATCGTGCACGCCGCCGTCGATCCCGACGAGAAGGCACGGCGCAAGCGCCTGCAGGCGGTCGCCGACATGGAGAAGCTCACCGAGGCGGCCACGCAGTCGTCGCTCGCCGAGCGTCGCGCGATGGAGGTCGAGCGCGAGATCGTCGACATCTACCGCTGCTTCTTCATGATCGATCACATCGGCGAGCGCTTCGAAGGCACGGTCTCGGCGTTCGTGGGGACCGGCGCGTTCGTGACGCTCGACGAGCCGTTCGTCGACGTGATGGTTCGCATGGAAGACATGGGCGCCGAGTTCCAGATCGAGGACGACGGCCTCATGGCCACGAGCGCGCGCTCCGGAGACGCCATCCGTCTCGGCGATCGCATGCTCGTCGACGTGACCGACTGCGCGATCCTGCGTCGTACCGTCTATGCCAAGCGCGTTCGCAGCGAGGCCGACGCGGCCGACGACGCGCTCGCGCGTCGCGAGAGCGCTGACCGCGGCGGACGACGTCCCGGCGGCGGCAGTCCCGGCGGATCGTCCGGCAAGCGCGGCGCCGGCGCCGGCAGCGGCGGTGGCGGTGGTGGTGGCGGTCGCGGCCGTCCCGGCAGCGATCGCGGCGGACCTGCTGCGCGCGGCAACGATCGCGGACGCGCCGGCGCGAGCAGCGGCGGACCCGGAGGCGGCGAGCGCGGACGCGCCGCTCCCGGCGGAGGTGGCGGCGGCAGCGGCGGTCCGAGCCGCGGGCCGGCGCCGAAGGGCAAGAAGAGCGCCGGCGGCGGCGGCGGCCGCAAGGCCGGCAAGAAGGGCAAGCGCCGCTGAGCGAGGCGCGTTGCCTCGTCGATTTGTTGCGACACCTCGCGCGGCCGCTGCTCGAAGGATCATGAAATCGGTCCATTCGCTCGCGTTCGTGGTGCTCGGTGGCGTCCTCACGGCCTGCGGAGGCGGCGCGCTCACGCAAGCCGGCGCCCAGGTCCGGCTGCTGAAGGGCGATCCGCCGCCGACGTGCAAGGAGGTCGGCGGCGTCAGCGGTTACACGATCGGCCCGGATTATCAGGAGCGGAACAAGAACAAGCTCCGCAATGCCGCCGCCGAGAAGAACGGCAACGTCGTGCGCCTCGAGCAGAACGACGCCGACGGCAACGCCGCGGGCACAGCCTACCGATGCCCGGACGACGTCGCCTCGAGCGCTGCGCCCGCCGCGAAGTGAGCGGTCGCCACCCTCAGCGCGCGGCGAGGACGTGCGCGAGGTCGTAGCCGGTGACGATGCCCGCGAGGTTCTTCCCGTCGACGGTCGGGATCCTTCGCACCTTCGTCGCGATCGCGTGGCCCGCCGCGCGGTACAGCGGCGTGTCGGCGTCGAGGTTGATCGTCTCGTAGCTCATGATCTCCTCGACGGGTCGGAGGCGCTGCGAAGGCGTCAGCGCGCGCGCGCGGATTGCCTCCATCTGCGTGAAGACGCGATGCACGCGGCGCTCGAGCATGTTCGACGCGGCCTCGCTGAGGTCGGCATCGGCATCGACGGACACGATGGGCGTCGTCACGATGTCCTTCGCTCGCCGACCGGGCGGCAGGATGACGAGCGGCCCGTGGTGACCGCCTTCCAGCTTCGAGGCGCGCGCGAGATCGCTGAGCGAGACGACCCCGACCGGCGCTCCCGACGTCGTCGTGACCAGCGCGCACGAGATGTCGAGGCGACGCAGCGTCTTCACGATCGCGCGCGACGGGCGCGACAGGCGTGACGCGCGTGACGGGCGCGACAGGCGCGACGCCCGCACGCCGGTCACTCTACGAGCTACTTGTCTCGCTTGACGGTGACCTTCTCGGCTCGCCTAGGCGCGGCTTTCGGAGGCGCGGTCGGCGCGGCTGGGGGAGGCGCGGTCGCGGGGGCCGGCGGCGGAATGCTGCCGTCGATCGGCGCATCGGCGAGGAAGGCCGCGAGGAGCTCGTCGCGCGTGGACTGCGGTGCTGACGGCGGGTTCAGGAGCTCGGCGTCGACCTCCTTCGCGCTGCACGCCGAGGGCGGCGGCGGCGACGTCACGCGCTCTTGCTCGCGAAGCGGCGTCGTCGGCTTGATGAAACTGTCGAGGCTCTCCCACGACACCTCACGCATCGAATCGGTATGCGCCTCCGGCGGCTCCTCGGTCAACGCAGCGCCCGACGACGGCGGACGCACCGTCGCGCTCTCCGGCATGCGCTCGACCATGGGCTCGGGCACCGCGGCAGCAGGTGCGGGCGCCGGAGCGGGTGCCACTAGCGGAACGCGCGCAGGGCGTGCGACGCGCACCGGGCGATGGATCTCGTCCATCATCGACGACGGCGGCGCAGAGTCATTCCTCGGATCGCGCCGGCGCACTGGCGCCGCCGCTGCAGGCGCAGGCGCAGGCGCAGGACTGACACGATGCGCCGAGAGCGGCGTCGGCTCGCCATGCGTCGCCTCCTGCCGCGCGGGCGCAGGGACGATAGTGACTCCCTGCGACGGCATGAGCGGCGACGGCGGCGGCGCGGTGATCGCAGACCCAGACGCATTCGCAGACCCAGACGCAGACGCAGACGCACTCGCGCCCACGTTCCTCGGCGGCGGCCGATGCGTCGGCATCGACGCGTCGATCACGATCGGCGGACGCCTGACGCGCGCCGCGAGCTCGTCGGCGGCGCTGATCGCCGACTGGAGCGTGGCCTCCGCGATCGGTCGTTGCTGCGGGTGCTGCGCCGTCATGTGCGGCTGCGGGCGCGACCCTGGCGTGTCTGCGAGCGAGCGTGACGAGCGCGGCGCCTGCGC
>JAYTOQ010001133.1:0-1749 GCA_043747665.1 Polyangiaceae bacterium
GTCGTGAACTACCTGCTCGACTACCTGGTCGAGAAGACGGCCATGCCCGGCATCGTGCTCACGCTCCAGAAGCCTGCTTCGGCCGAGCTGGCCGACGATCAGGAGGACGAGAAGGACCTCATGCCCTTCCCTGTCCTCGACGCGTGCTTCGCGCTCTACGCCGGTGAGAAGATGTCGCCGAGCGAGGTGCGT
Source organism: Polyangiaceae bacterium (assembly GCA_043747665.1). Taxonomy (GTDB): domain Bacteria; phylum Myxococcota_A; class Polyangia; order Polyangiales; family Polyangiaceae; genus Labilithrix. Next base: position 193 of record JAYTOQ010001133.1, read on the forward strand.
GACGTGCTGCGCCAGATGTTCCCGCAGTACGACGTGAAGCTTGTCGACGGCTGGGCAGCGAGGTTCGCCCGCCTCTTCACGCAGTCGATCTACAAGTGGGTGCAAGCGCCGCTGTGCCTGCACGTGGGAAATCTCGATCTCGATCGCGAACGCGCGCTACAGCTGCCGGTCGTGCAGCGAACGGAGTGGGGATGATGACGATGAGCAAGACGATGCGTCTCTCGTGCGGGGCGCTGGTCGGCGCCGCGCTGATCGCGGCTTGCTCGTCCTCGGCGGCGCCCTCTGCACCGACCGGCACGAGCGGCGTCGACGGCGGTAGCGGCAGCGGCGAGGCAGACTCGGCGGCGGCGGCGGACGCAAGCACCACCGGCGATCCCGATGGGTCGGCGAGCGACGGCGCCACGGCGCCGTTCGCGCTCACCAGCACCGCGATTGCGGAAGGCGCGTCTTTTCCGGCAGCGAACACCTGCTCGGGCGCCAACACCTCGCCGCCGCTGTCGTGGACGGCCGGGCCCGCGGGCACGAAGAGCTACGCGATCGTGCTGAACGACACGACGATCAGCTTCCTCCACTTCATCGTCTATGACATCCCGAGCAGCGTCTTCGCGCTGCCCGCCGCCCTCGAGGCCGCGTATGCGCCGGCGGTGCCCGCGGGCGCGCACGAGACGAAGAGCTACAAGAACGCGTTCGGCTACGCGGGTCCTTGCCCGCCGGTGGAGCATGTCTACGAGTTCGTGCTGTACGCCCTCGACGTTGCGACCCTGCCCGGCGTCACCCAGAACGTCGCGCTGGTCGACGCGGAGACCGCCATCAAGGCGCACAGCGTCGGCAGCGCGAAGCTCACCGCCAAGTACAAGAAGTGATCACGCGAGACGTCGGTCGAGCGTCATGACGTCATGACGCAGCCGTGAGATCGCCCTGCCGCGTGAAGCTCGCGAGCAACGCGATGGGAGCCCACAGCGGGAACAAGACCGGGAGGCAGCGCGCGATCATGGCGAAGGCACGCACGCCGGTCACGCGCTCTCCGTCGCGTCGCATCACCACCACCGAGTGTCCCGGCTGATCGTCGGGCTCCCACGGCTTCACCTCGAAGCGACCGAGCCAGTCGAAGATCGGAACGAACGCGCCCGCTGTTTTGCCCCAAAAACGTGAGGGATCGAAGCGCAGCGTGCGCGCATGAAAGTCCGGCGTCGCATAGACGCCGTACATCGCGAGCGTGACGAGCGTGAAGGTCTCGACCTTCGTCGTGAGCTGGATCGCGATGTGGAACCAGAGGCCCCACCACATGGCCACGACGCGCGTTGGTCGGATCCAGAGGGCCATGCAGATCACGAGCTCGGTCATGATCGCGAGCTTGGCGAGCGCGCTCGCAGCATCGGGCGTCGCGAGCATGTCCACCACCTTGCGCGGAACGCCTGCGGCGACTGCGAGGTGCGCATGACGCGCGATCCGATCACCAAGGACCACGCCGCTCCGCCAGTCGGGGTCGAGCAGCTTCCCACCGCCCGAGGCGAGGTAGACGATCGAGACCTGGAGCTGCGCGAGCCGCACTGCCCA
>JAYTOQ010001134.1:0-7449 GCA_043747665.1 Polyangiaceae bacterium
CCCGCGAATCCCCTGGATGCCGCCTGAGTCTTGGAGAAACTTTGGAGAAACTCTCCGCTGGTGCCGTCAGCATCGAGGACGTCGCCGTCACGGTTGCCACCATCTCGTCGCAGAGGCGGCTGCGCTCAGATGATCTTGTGAAGATACTCCGACCCGTTCCAGACGTAGAGACGGCCCGCATTCGCGCGCATCTTGCGCACGAGAGCACGCGCTGCGCGAGCGGGACGCCGAGCACCTTTTGCGTCGCGAGGTCAAACGCGCGACGAGGCGCCGCAAGGCCGCGGGCTAGCGCGAGGCCCCCCGAGCCGCTGGTGGCATAGCCGAGGTCGAAGTCAGTTGACGCGACGACCGCCGGACGACGCCGGGACGTGCGGCATCAGGCCGCGATGTGCTTGAGCGCTCTTGGAGATCGTGCCGCGGTGTCGTCGGGTGTATCTGTCACGCGGGTGAGCCTGCGGCGCGAACGCTGCGGGGCTCGCCGCCGCCCACCCGCAACGAACGCATCGCCCTCGCCTAACGTGAGCCTCCAGCAAAGCGCATCACCCTCCGATCGGGAAGGCAGCGTTCCGTCCCTCGCGGACGCAGCGCTGCCCGGTCCGAACGGTTATCTCTTGGGCGGAGTGGTCCGGGACGGCGCGCGCGCCGTCATCTACAGCGCGGTTCGCACGAGCGACAACGTTCGCGTCTTGCTCAAGACTCCACGCAATCCGCGTCCCACCGAGCGGGAGATCGGTCAGCTCACCCACGAGCTCGCGGTCCTCACGCGGCTCGCGGGGACGCCGGTCGCGATGTCGTTGGCCATGGAGAACGCGAGGGGCCGGCCATGGCTCGTCCTGGAGGATCCCGGCGGAGACTCGCTGAATCGGGTCGCGGCTCGGTTTCGAGCGCCGGCCAACGCGCTCGCACTCGCTGCAAGGATTGCCGGTGCGCTTGCCGAGGTGCATCGCCGTGGGGTCATTCATCTCGACCTCAAACCGCATCACGTCCTTGTGCTCGACGACGGAAGCGTGCGGATCACAGACTTTCGGAGCGCATCGCTCCTCCGCGTCGACTGCTCCGTCACGAGCAGGCCAGGCAGCCTCGCGTACATGGCCCCCGAACAGACCGGACGAATGAACCGCCCCGTCGACAAGCGAGCCGATCTCTATTCATTCGGCGTGATGCTTTACGAACTGCTCACGGGACGGTTGCCATTCGAGGGCAACGACCCACTCGAGTGGATCCACGCCCACATTGCCAAGACGCCGATTCCTCCGTCAAAGCTTGACGAACGGATCCCCGCTTCCGCCGACGCGATCGTTCTCAAGCTGCTTTCGAAGCACGCCGAGGATCGCTATCACGGAGCCGCTGGGCTGAAGCGCGATCTCGAACGTTGCGCCGCGGAGTTGAACCAGGGCGAGAACAGCGAGTTCGAGCTCGGCACGGAGGACGCTCCCGACGACTTTCGGGTTGCTCATCGCCTCTATGGGCGCGAGATCGAGGTCGCAGAGCTCATCGACGGCTTCGATCGTGCGAGGTCCTCCGGTTCGAGCGTCGTCACCCTGATCGGCGGCTACTCGGGCGTCGGTAAATCTTCGCTGGTCGGGGAGCTCTATCAGCCGATCGTGCGCGAGCGCGGCCGGTTCGTATCCGGCAAGTTCGACCAGTACAAGCGTGACATCCCCTACGCAACGATCGTGCAGGCGTTTCGTGATCTGCTGCGCAGCCTGTTGTCCCTGGGAGAGGAATCGCTCGCGGGATGGCGTGAGCGCATTCGCGAGGCGCTCGGGATGAATGGTCGGTTGATTGTCGACGTGATCCCCGAACTCGAGCTCCTCGTCGGGCCTCAGGCTCCCGTGCTCGACCTCGACGCGCTCGAAGGGCAAAATCGCTTCGAGCTCGCATTCGGCGCGTTCGTTCGGGTATTCGCGCGGCCCGAGCACCCGCTCGTCATTTTCCTCGATGACATGCAGTGGGCCGACGGGGCAACCCTTGGTTTGCTGAAAATGCTCGCGCGGCCGGGTCAGTTTCCCGACCTTCAGCTCGTGCTCGCGTTTCGTGACAACGAGGTCGACGCAAGCCACCCGTTTCAGCTCGCCGTCGACGCCATGCGCGCCGGGGGGGCGAGCCTGGACTCCGTGACCGTCCTGGACCTCGAGCCCCGCCATGTCCTGCAGTTGGTAGCCGATACTGTCTCGCGTCGTCCGGCCGATGCCGAGTCGCTCGCCACCATGATCGGGACGAAGGCGGGCGGCAATCCGTTCTTCATCGGCGAGCTCTTGCAGGTGCTTCACGCGCGCGGGTTACTCGCGTTCGACGTCGAGATCCGCGGCTGGAGGTGGGACGACGCGACGCTTCGGGCCCTGGACGTCACCGACAACGTCGTCGACCTGCTCATCGATCGCATTCGCACCTTGCCCAGTCGAACGCGTCGCGCGCTCACGCTGGCGTCCTGCTTTGGCACCCGCTTCGATGTCGAGACGCTGGCGACGGTAATGGATGTACCCGTCGAGTCGCTCGAGACGGCGATCCATCCCGCCCTTGCCGACGGATTCCTCATTGCGGTCGACGACTTGGTCGGCGCGAAGCGCACGCTTCGATTTCAGCACGATCGCATTCAGCAAGCTGCGTACTCGCTTGCCGCAGACGAGCGAGCTACCACTCACCTCCGTATCGGACGAGTCCTTCGAGATCGCTTCGAGAGCGGCGAGGAGGAGGTGCTCTTCGACGCAGTCAAACACCTCGATCATGGGTCCCCGCTCATCGAGGACGACGCCGAACGACAGCAGCTCGTCGAGCTCAATCTGCTTGCGGGCCGCCGTGCCAAAGCGGCGATCGCGTGGGAGCCCGCTCGGGTCTACCTCGCGTCTGCTGCGTCGCTGTTCGGCGACGATGCCTGGACCACGAACTACGCGACCACGTTTGCCGTGCACCGCGAGCTCGCGGAATGCGAGTTTTTGGCCAGCCAGTTTGCGGCAGCCGAGGCGCGATTCGATGAGCTACGCCGTCTCGCCCGGTCACGCGCCGAACGCGGTGAGGTCGCCAATGCTCAGGTAAGACTCTACATCGTCATGGGCCGCTACGACGATGCGCTTCGTCTTGGCCTCGCGGAGCTCGAACCCTTCGGCGAACCACTAACCGGCACCGAAGACGAGCTTGCTGGAGCGATCTCCGCCGAGCAGGAGCGCCTCTCGGCAAACCTCGAAGGCCTCGATCTTCGCTCTATCGTCGACCGTCCGGTGATCACGGACCTGGAACCGCGCGCGCTCATCGTGCTGCTCACGAGCATGGCGCCGGCCGTGTACTCACGCCGGCCGTCGCTGTTTCCGCTGCTTGCGATGCGGGTCGTCAACCTAAGTCTGGAACACGGCAACTGCGAGCACTCCTGTTTCGGATACAGCCTGTATGCGCTGACGCTCGCCGTCGGCGGCGACACCGAACGAGCGCTGACGCTATCCGAGGCGTCCATCGCGCTCAATGAGCGTTTTCGAGATCCAAAGCTCCGCGGCACCGTCCTTCACGTCCATGCAAATCACATCGTGTTCTGGCGCCGAACGTACGCCGAGGCGAGCGCACAGCAGGAGCGAGCGTACCTTGCCGCGATGGAAGTCGGCGATCTCACGATCGCGGCGTACGTCAGCTTTATGGGGGCGTGGCAGTGTCTCGCGCGCGGAGAAGCGCTGAGCGCGACCGACGTTGCGCTCGAGCGTTTCAAGAACTTCGCGGCAGGATCTCATCACGAAGCCGCGCAGCTCGCGGTACGCTTTCAGCGGCAGTTCGGACGCGCGCTTGCGGGTCTCACAGCAAGTCCTCTTGCGCTATCGGACGAACAGTTCGATGCGGACGAGGCACGGGCGCGCGTTGAAAGGGCCGGCTTCGACACCGGTCTCGTCATGCACGATCTCCTACGTGCGATGCTCGCCTGGCATCACGGCGAGTACCTCGTCGCGGAGTCCTGGCTCGCGCGAGGGTCGGCGAACCTGCCAGCCGCGTCGAGTCTGCCGCTGGAGACCACCTGGGCGCTCTTTGACGCACTTACGGCAGCAGCCCTGTGGGACACGGCTGCACCAGAGACGCGCTCGGCTTTGCTCGATCGGGTTGCGCAAGCCGAGGCGCGGCTTCGCGGCTGGGCACGAGGGTGTCCCGAAAACTTCGGCGCCGAGCATGCCCTCGCGGCGGCGGAATTGGCGCGGCTTCAGGGGCGAAACCGCGACGCGCTCTATGGCTACGAGCAGGCCGCCGATGGCGCACGAGGCGTAGGGCAGCTCCCTCTCGAAGCGATTGCTGCACACCTGGCGATCCGACTCGCTCGTTCGAGTGACCTAGCCCGCGCCACTCGTTGGTGGCTTCGCGACGCCCACGGGGTCCTCTCGCAGTGGGGGGCGAGCGCCCTGCTGAGCAACCTGGAAGCGGCGAATCCGGAAGTGCGCGCTCCGGAGTCTCCGCTCACGGCGGAAGCGGAGCCTGGAGCCGAGCACCAACTGGACGTGCTCACTGCGGTCAAGGCGTCCCACGCGCTGTCGCGCGAGACCGCCGTCGACGGTCTCACCCGAGCACTGCTGCGGGTCGTCCTCGAGCATGCGGGCGCCCAGCGCGCGGTCGTGCTGCTGGTACAGCAGGGGCAGCTGAAGCCCGCAGGAGCGTCTTCGATCGACGGCGACGGATCCTACGAGCTGCCCGAATCGATCGTTCGCTATGTCGAACGTACTTGCGCGCCTGTTGTCTTGGTAGATGCGATCACGGATCCGACGTTCGGCGGTGATGCCTATATCGTCAAGGTCCAGGCACGTTCGGCATTGTGCTTCCCGATCCTCGTGCAGTCCCGCGTAGTCGGCGTGCTGTATCTCGAGAACAATCTCGTCACCGGCGCCTTTTCGGCCGGACGACTTGCGCTACTCGAGGTCGTGTCGACTCAGCTCGCCATCTCCCTGGAGAACGCGGAGCTTTACGGAGAGCGGCAAGAGCGCGCCGAGCAAGCGGCTCGCCAGGAAGCAACCACCGCCACGGCAGTCCTCGAGCGGAGCAGGCTCGCGGCGCTCTTCGAACAGGCGCCGGCAGCCATCGCGATGCTCGAAGGACCCAATCATGTCGTGACGCTCGCCAACTCCAGGTATCAGCGCATGACGGGCAACCGTCCCTTGAAGGACCTGACGATCCGCGAAGCATTCCCTGAACTGGCCGGACAGGGCTACTTGGAGCTGCTTGATCGCGTCTTCGAGACCGGAGAATCGTTCGAGGCTCGAGACGCGGTGGTCAAGTTGTCCCATGAAGCGGACGGGGCGCTCGAGGACACTTTCGTCGACTTCGTCTACCAACCATTTCGGGATTCCGACCAGACGGTCAAAGGCATCATGGTTGTCGCGTTCGACGTTTCAGACCGCGTGCGTGCACAGGCCGAACGGCAAGACCTCATGGCTCGCGAGCACGCTGCGCGCCGCGAGGCCGAAGCGGCGAACCGATCGAAGGACGAATTCCTCGCGATGCTCGGGCACGAGCTCCGCAACCCGCTTGCGCCGATCGTGACTGCGCTGCACCTACTACGGCTGCGCGACGGCGATCGGAACGAAAAGGAGCGTTCGATCATCGAGCGTCAGGTCACGCACCTCGTCACGTTGGTAGACGATCTGCTGGACATCTCGCGAATCACGAGCGGCAAGATCGCGCTGAAGCGCGAGTGCATCGAGCTTGCCGACATCGTTGCCAAGGCGATCGAGCTCGCAAGTCCGCTTCTCGAGCAGCGCCGCCATGAGTTGATCGTTACCGTGCCCCGTCCCGGTCTCACCGTCGACGGCGACATGACGCGATTGGCGCAGGTCGTATCGAACCTGCTCGCGAATGCTGCCAAGTATACCGAGCCCGGTGGGCGACTGACGATCATCGCGGAGCGCGTCGCCGAGAGCATCGAGCTGCGCGTCCGGGACACGGGAATTGGCATCGCACCCGATATGCTGCCGAAGGTCTTCGACCTGTTCGCCCAGGAAGCGCAGGCGCTCTCGCGCTCGCAGGGTGGACTCGGGCTCGGGCTTGCGATCGTCCACAGCTTGGTGCGCTTGCATGGGGGTAGCGTATCGGCGAGGAGCGCGGGCCTCGGGCACGGCAGCGAGTTCACCATCCGGCTGCCGGCGGCCGCCGCAAGCGCGGTGGACCCTTTCGCTCCGACGACATCGCCGGAGCGGTCACGACTCCCGAACCGCGACTCCAGCGCGGGCCTTGCCATACTCGTCGTCGACGACAATCAGGACGCCGCGGACTTGCTCGCGCTGGCGCTCGGTGCTTGGGGGCACACGGTTCGTGTCGCCTACGACGGGCCTTCCGCGCTTCGCGCGACAACCGACTTCGCGCCGGCGGTGGCGCTCCTCGACATCGGGCTACCGATCATGGACGGTTACGAGCTCGCGCACCTGCTCAAGCAGAATCCGAAGCTCCAGCAAACTCGTCTCGTCGCGTTGACGGGCTACGGACAGGAGACCGACCGGCAGCGCTCTCGGGATGCCGGCTTCGAGGAGCACCTTGTGAAACCCATCGACATGACGGTCCTGCAGACGATGGTGACGGACTGGGCCCTCGAAAGCGTCGTCAGCGGCAAGCGTAATCGCGATCTACCGATCGGGTAAGCACGCTCTCAGCCGTGGCCCCACGAAAGTCCTCGCGGCCCGTGCTGCCGCCGCGCTTAGTCAAGACCCGGTCTAAAACAGGCGCAGGTCGCCTTGACAGCCTGTTGACTGGCTGGCCTGGGCAATGGCCGGCATCGATCGAAGCGCATGCCTGAGCGGCTTGGGAGTATCGCGCGACACCTCCGGAGCCGCACGGACGGGGGTGACCGGCTCCTTCCAGACCTCGTTGTAGAGGGTCGTTCGGTCGTAGAGGATCGTCTCGTAGCTCACGGCGTGGACTCTCTGGTGCCGGAGTGCCGATCAGACTCGCGGGTCGTCATCGATCGAGGGCAGTACGACGCCGACACCCCATTCGCCCTCGCCGCGTCCAGGCTCCACGAACACAGTCGTCACCGGCGGTCGCGGTGATTCGTGCCTGTCTCCACGAATGGAGGACGCGTGCTCCTGAAAGTCGAAATGCCCTCCGAGGCTCACGTCAGACACCGACTCGTTCAGCACGATCCATGCGAAGTCGAGCTTGCGCTTCGCCTCGATCGTGTCGACGAACCTCACCAGCTGCTCTCTACGGCGGAAGCGCCGGGCTTCGACGTGGCGAGATCATGGCGTTGAAGTGGACCGACCTCGACATCAAGCGACGCATCATCCACGTCCAGCGTTCCGTCTGGCGAGGTCGCAAGGTGGCCGAGGTACACGAGACCGTCCCGAAGGGCGGCAAGGGTCGCAAGGTGACGATGACGGGCGAGCTCGCCGCGGCGCACTTCAGCGGCGCCCTTACTGTGATCCACTTCGCGGCGGGATAGTGATCCACGGCGCCGCGTGATGGGCGCGCCGGGAGCGGCGGGATAGTGATCCACTT
>JAYTOQ010001135.1:0-3919 GCA_043747665.1 Polyangiaceae bacterium
CCGAGACGGCAGATGCCGGCGGCGTCACAGCAGCCGTTCGTGCAGTTCGACGGTCCGCAGTTGCCGACGGGAGCGCCGGCCTCCGCGAATGTCTCGAGCTCCAGGCTCGAGCGACCGCAGCCGGGCGTGATGACGATGAAGAACAATGCGCCGAGCGCGCCAAAAAGGACGAACGCAGCGAAGCGGGAGACGCGGGAAAGCAAAGGCAGGCGCATACGGTTGGCCTCTCGGTGCAAGCGTAGCGGAACGGCGCCGGTGCCGGTAGCCTCGTGCGCGTTTCTCCGCCGGTTTGCTCGACTGTTGTCCGTCTTGCTCGACTGTTGCCCGTCTTGCTCGACTGTTGCCCGTCTTGCTCGACTCGTTGGCTTACCTCGGGATTCCGATCTTCCAGCGCGCGCTCCTCGCCGGGTGCGTTCTGGCGGCTCTGCTCGCGCTTCTCGGCGTGCTCGTCACAGCGCGCGACCTCGCTTGTCTGGGCGATGGGCTCTCGCATGCGGCGTTCGGAGGGATCGCGCTCGGGATGTTCCTCGGGCTGCCGTCGCCGCTGATGGTCGCGATTCCCTTCACAGCTCTTGCGGCGGTGGCATCGGCGCGATGCGACGGCGCGGCGGTCTAGACGTTCGACCCCGAGCAGCTCCTTGCCGGCAACACCCTGCTCGTGGGAAGCGCCCGAGGGCGCCTGACGCATCGCTGCGGATCGCTGCGGTGCGCGGCGCGGCGGGCGTCAGGTGCTCACGGTACGCAGTCCGCGCGCAACGCGCTGCGCATGCGTGAACGGCGTTGCGCACGCCGCCGTCGTCAAGTGCGCGTGATCGCGGCCGACCAACGTACGTGCACCGCGTCGCGGGCCAGGCACGCCACTTGCTGATTGGACTATTGGTTCAACCACTCAAGGAGCTGATGATTGTCACGCCTTGCCCGCCTCCTCTACATCAGTAGTGCCGCTGCGCTCGCCCTGGCGGTCGCGCGGCCCGCCCACGCCCAGGCTCACCCGGCGCCGGGTGACGCAACAGTCGTCGCGATCGACTCGGGTGAGCTCGTCGTCGACATCGGCGCGACGAGGGGCGTCCGCGACGGTGACGTCCTCGAGCTATGGCGGCCGGTTCGCCTCCGGCATCCCGTCACTGGAGCGATGCTCGTCGACCGGTTTCGCATCGGGTCGCTACGTCTGACGCAGGTGAGGAGCGCGCTCTCGCTTTCGGTCGTCGAAGGCGCAGTGTCGCGGCCGCCGGCGACCGGAGACGTCGTCGTCCTGCAAGAGCGTGGCGGCGCTGGGCCGGTGGGAGTCGTGAAGGCGACGACGCCCGTCACCGCGAAGGGGAGCGTGCCGGGAACGGCCACGGCCACGGCCACGGCGGAGAAGCCGGCGGAGAAAACGACGGAGGGGACGACGCCGACCACCCCGACCACCCCGACCATCGCGCCCGTCGACGGTGACGCGCGCGCTTTGGGTGAGATGATGACTGCGCTCACCGGAAGCGATCCCGCGCACCGCGCGCTCGCTTACGAGACGTTCGCGCTCTCGCACCCGCGCAGTCGGTTCGCGCGCGTCCTCAGAGAAGAGGTCGAAGCGCTTCGCGCGCCGGCGCATAGCGAAAAGACGTACCAGTGGTCGGCGCCCAGGCTGGATCGGGTGCGGGCCGGCGAGCCACAGAGCTTCGCCGTCGAGCTGGATCCGGCGTTCGTCGGCGCGGTCGTGCACGTACGACACAAGGGCGCCGCCGGCTATCGCTCGCTGCCGATGGAGAACGTCGGACCGCGCTACTGGGCGGCGACGCTCCCCGGCGACGCGATCACCGACGGCGGAATGGAGTACTTCGTGGAGGGCGTCCCGAAGGAGAGCGCCGCCGTCGCCGTCATCGGCACCGCAGCGACTCCGCGCGATGTCGTGGTCGAAGCGCTCCCCGGGGCGCCGCGTCCGCCCGGCACGCTGGCGCAGGTGTCGCTGCAGAGCGAGTACGCGTCGTTCAACACGAAGCGCGCGAACGACTACGTCTGGCAGACGGAAGGCTCCGTGGGATGGCGCCTGCACGACGAGGGGATCCGCGCGATCCGCTCCGGCTTTGGCGTGCTGCGCGGAGAGGGCGGACCGCTCGTGGCGCTCGACGAGCTCGGGCAGGCGCCGACCAAGGTGGGCCTCACCTACGGCTACGTGGAGGCAGAATTCGCGCCGTCGCATTCGTATGCCTTCATCGCGCGGCCCATCCTTGGTCTTCGTGAGCGCGGCATCACCGGCGGTGCGCTCGCCTTCGTGCGCATCGGCAACGACCTGACGACCAACCTCTCCGTCGGCGGCGAGGTCCTCGGCAGTGTGGGGCAGCGCGGCATCGTGCAGCTCGACTGGCGGACCATCAAACGCGTGCCGGTCGTCTTGCGCACCGAGGTCACGAACATGCCCGCGGGCTCGAGCGACGTCGGCGCGCGCGCCATCGCGCAGGTCGGCTACCAGCTCACCAACGAGCTCGTCGCCGCCGTTCGCGGCTCCTACCAGGGCCGCACCATCAACCATGCTGGCCCCGGCGCCGGTCTCGCCGTGAGCTACCAATGGTGACTTCGAAGCGTATCCTCGTGTCGATCCTCTGGTCGGCGCTGCTGCTCGTCGCAAGCGTTGCGCATGCCGATCCCCCGGCCACGCCGGCGCTGCACCACGCGCCGCAGGTCACAGCTCGTGGCTCTGAGGACATCACCATCGGCGCGGTCGTCGATCGCCCCGATCGCATGAAGCGTGCGCTCCTGGTCTTCGCAGGAGGCGGGACGCACGGCGAGGTGGAGTTCGCGCGCTCGTCGAACGGCGAGGTCGGCTACGTGGCCATCATCCCGGCGACGGCGGTCCGCTCCGATCTCGCGTACTCGATCGAGCTCGAGACGACGACGGGCGAGCAGCTGCCGGTGTTCGCGACGCGCAACGCTCCTCATCACGTGGTCGTCCTCGATGCCCCCGAAGACCGACGCGAGGCGGCGCTCCTCGCGAAGCTCCATGGCCGTCGGTCGGTGGTGCAGACGTCGGGCGAGTACGCAAGCTTCGGTAGCACCACCGCAACGGTCGCGACGCCTGCCGGGGGCGGCCCCGCGCAGCCGCGCACGGTCGCCGACAGGTTCTACCGGATAGAGGGAAGCTACACGTATCGGCTCCTCGGCACCGTCTCGGAGTTCGGCATTCGCGCCGGCATCGTGCGAGGACAGTCGCTCGTGCGCCGCGAGAGCGACCCTAGCAAGTACGAGGTCGGCCTGAACTACGGAGCGCCGCGGATCCGGGTGCGAGCGCAGGACTGGCTCCACTTCGAGGGCGAGCTCCTCACGAGCGTCACCGAGGTCGGCTTCGCGGTGGGCGGCGGCGGCGCGGTGCTGCTCGGCGACGCCTATGGCTCGAAGCTCGTCATGGGGTTCGAAGGGATCCAGGTCTTCGGCGCCCGCGGATACACCCGCCTCGATCTCGTGGCGACCTCGAGGCTGATCGTCGCTCCGATGATCGAGGTCACGACCATGCCCCACGCCGACGTTGCCGGCGTTCGATTGCTGGGGGAGGCCGCGATCGACGTCGGCGCAGGCTTTCGCGTCGACGTCCGCGGCGGCTACCAGGCGCGCCGCTTCGATCAGGGAGGCCCGGCCATCGGCACCGGGCTCGCGTACGCGTTCTGAGCCCCGTATCCTCGCTGGCGTGACCGAGCGGTTCGCCTACGACGCGGTGCCTTACGACACCGAGGCGAACCCGGAGGCGCATCCGCGATCCATGGCGACGCTCGCGCGCTTGCTCGGACGCACGGCGGCGGCGCCGAGCACAGCGCGTGTCCTCGAGATCGGATGCGGTGACGGCGAGCACCTGATCGCGGCGGCGTCGTACCTGCCGCGCGCTCGTTTCGTCGGTTTCGATCTCGCGGCCGACGCCGTCGCGAGGGGAACGGCAGCGGCGCGCGCGGCA
>JAYTOQ010001136.1:0-5788 GCA_043747665.1 Polyangiaceae bacterium
GGCGGCGCGGTACAGAGCTGCGTGACCACGAGCTGCAAGGCCGAGTGCGTGGGCGACGCGGTCGCCACCGCCCCGTGGTCCTGCGCAACCCCGGTCGGCGGCGCGACCGCATGCGGGAGCTGCGTGCTCGAGACCTGCGCGGCGCCCATCGCCGAGTGCTGCGGCGACTCCTCGTGCAAGAGCGACTCCGAGGTCGCAGAGGACATCGGCGCCTGCATCGGCGGTGACGCGGGAAAGTGCGTCTATCGCCTGATCAGCGGGACGACCAACGGCATCGCTGGAAAGATCCGGAGCTGCATGAGGCAGTGCCGCAGCTGCTTCGGTAACGGCCTGCCGCACGAGGTCTGCGACTACCGGAGCTCCGGCACCTCGTGCTCCTGCCACGCGGCCGAAAAATCGTCCGGCCCGGCGTGCCCGGGGACCACCGTCGCGGGAGACTGCGTCCTCGGGTCGAAGGGCTGCACGTGCGGACGCTACGCATGCGCGTCCACGAGCAGCCTCGGCGGGTGCTCATGCGGCTTCGACGGCGACGTGAGCGGCAACAGCGAAGAATGTCACGCCGCCACCACGGATCCCCCCAGCGTCTGCTGCCTGTCATTCAGCGCAACCGGCCCCAGCTGCGCCTGCGAGAAGTACAACACGTCTTGCTCGTCCTCCGAGTACGACGTCCCGAGCTGCAACCTCGCCGATGTGAGGCAAGCCGCCAAGAGCTCGTTCGTCACGAGCTGCTCGAATTGACGCGGCATACGCAGCGGAGAGTCAAGGCAGGTCGCGGCAACTCTTCTCGTTCATGTCGACCGACGTACCGTTCCACGTGAGCGTTCCGGAGAGGCCACCACAGACCTGCTCGAACGAGTAGATGACGCTTCCGTTCTTCCCGGCTGCAACCGCCGGCTGCGCGTAGCCGGTCTTGCGCACCGTGAGGAGCGTGAGCTTCCCGGAGGTATCGCGGCGGAGCACGGCGATGGCGCCGTAGTCGAGCGTCACATCGGCCTTCGGCTGACCCACCCTCTTGGGATCATCGACCACCGATGCGACGAGGAGGTCGCCCGCGGCGTCCGTCTGCCACGACCAGACGTTCGTGAGCGCAGGTTTGAAGGTCACGATGGCGCGATTGGGCGTCGCACCGATGTCGTCCTGTAGCTTCTTGAAGTCCTCGGGGAGCAGCGCGACCGCGCTCGCGAAGACCTCCGGCCGCTTCAGCGGCGCCAGGCGATGCGGGCTGCCGGCGTCCGCCGCGCCGACCGCCGCCTCGAACGCGGCCTGCTCGCGCACGCTGGCGAAGTCCTTGTCGTCCTTCACGCTACCAAGGAAATTCACGGCGTTCGCATCGCCGGCTCGAGCGGCGCGCGCGACCTCGCTGAGCTGGACGGCGGTGGCCTCGGGCTTTCCAGCGAGCGCTAGCCCACGCGCCAGGTAGTAGCGGGCGATCACGAGGGACGGCCGAACGGTCAGCGCCGCGCGCCAGAAGCGATTCGCCTCGTCGGTCTTCTTCGCTTCGTAGCGCGCGCGACCCGCCTCGCTGAGCGCATTTGCAAGCGCTCGTCGCGTGGCGATGCAGGCGTCGGCGCCGACGTCGTTCGCGAGCGCGGTCACGTCCGTCGACCCTGCCGCGAGCGACATCGCGAGCGTCGCGTCGCTGCCCTTCGCGATGGCGTCGAGCTTGGCTCTCGTCTCCGCGCTCGTCGAGCAACGCTTGGTAGTCCGGTCGAGCGCCCAGGCGGGCACGTCCCCCACGCCCTCGATCTTGGCGCTCGGCCCTGCCGGTGGAGCGTCGGGCGGCGTCGGTGACGGAGGCTTCGACGATGTCGTGCTCGACGTCGGCGCGGCGTTCTCCTTCGAGGTCCCGGCGTCGACGGCCTCCTTGCTCGTTCTGTCGCAAGCCAGCGATCCCCACGCGAGGACGGCGACCAGCGAGGCGCCAGATGCGAGGCCAAATGCGAGGCCAGATGCGAGGCCAGATGCGAGGCCAGATGCGAGGCCAGATGCGAGGCGCACGCTCACTCCGTGACGGCGTCGTCATCGCCGAGCGTGTCTTCGAGCGGCACCCACTCCATCCGCGCGAGGGCCTTGCCGTCGCCGTACATCGCGAGCGGCGCGACGCTGCGGAGGATCTCCTTCACCTGGACCGGCAGTCCGGCGACGTCGATGCCGGCGCCGGCCTTGAGGCCGACGAGATTCAGCGCGTACTCGAGCAGCGAGGTCTCGATCGCGGGATGCTCCGTGATCGGCGCATCGTCCGGAAGGCGCGCGGCCTCGCGTGCGGCGGCGAGCGCGTGGCGGAGACCGCCCATCGAGTCGACGAGGTGATGCTCGATCGCCTGCTGCCCGGCCCACACGCGGCCCTGGCCAACGGCATCGACCTCCTCCTTCGTCATGTGTCGTCCCTGGGAGACGCGATCGAGGAAGACGTCGTAGAACTGACCGATCTTGTGGCTCAGCTCGGCGCGCTCGTCGTCGGTGAAGCCGCGGAAGAACGACTCGGCATCGGCACGCGGCGTGGTCTTGCGGACCTCGACGTTGACGCCGATCTTGGCCAGCAGCTCGCTGACGTCGGCCTTGCCGTAGAAGATGCCGATCGAGCCCGTGATGGTGAGCGGCAGCGCGAAGATCTGCTTGGCCGGCGCCGCGATGTAGTAGCCGCCGCTCGCGGCGACCGAGCCCATCGAGACGATGAGCGGCTTCTTCTCGGCGAGCTTCTTCAGCTCGCGCCACATCACGTCGGCCGCCATCGACGAGCCGCCGGGGCTCTCGATGCGCAGCACGACGGCCTTCACGCTGTCGTCGTCCTTCAGCTCCTTGACGGAGTCGGCGATGGTGTACGAGCCGACCAGCTTCATGCCGAGAAGCGGCACGGTCTGCGAGCGGCCATCGACGATGTCGCCGTCGACGTAGAGGAGCGCGACGTGGGGGCGCGAGCCGAAGGTCTTCGGCGCCATCGTCTCGGCGGTGTGCTTCTTGTAGCCGACCTTGCGACCGACGACGTCGCGGGTGACGCGCTCGAGCTCGTCGTCGAACGCGTAGCCGTCGACCAGCTTGGCGTCGCGGGCCTCGCTCGCCACGAAGGGGCCCTTCGCGGAGACCTCGCGGAACTTGTCCTCGGGGATGTTGCGATAGAGCGCCATGTTGCGCGCGAAGACCGCCTCGTACTGGCGGAGCATGTCTTCTTGATCGGCCTTCGCGGTCTCGCTCGCGTGCTCGTTCATGAACTGCTCCGGCGCGCCCTTGTGCGCGCCGATGCGGACGAACTCGGCCTTGACGCCGATTTTGCTGAGCAGCCCGGCGAGGTAGATGTGCGTGGTCTTGAGGCCCGCGTAGCGAACGCCGCCCGCGGGGTTGATGACGATGCGATTGGCGCTCGCGCAGGCGTAGAGCGCCTTGGGACCGGCGTCCTCGAAGCTACAGATCACCTTCTTTCCCTGCGCTTTGAGCACGCGGAAGGCGTCCGCGAGCTCCTCGGCATGCGCGTAGGAGACGGCGGGCTCGGCGCGCATCACCATCGTGACGGCGGCGATCTCGCGGTCCTCGGCGATGCGCCAGAGGCGGCGGAGGAGCCGCACGTGATTGCGCGTGCCGGGCGTGCTCTCGAGACGGATGCTGACCGCGGTCTCGCTGCGCGGGACGCCGGGGCTCATGTACCCGGCGACCGACGCGGTGGCATATTCGCCGACCGAGGTGTCGCGCCCGAGCGCGCTGCCGAAGATGGCGCCGCCGCCCGCGGAGAACGCGTTGAAGTAGATCTCGGCGCCCGCCGTGGCCTGAACGCCGCGCGTCGTGTCATTGCCGATGTTCGCGGCCTCGATGTCGCCACGAATGCGACCGACGCCGGGTACGTCGATGCCGAGCACCGCGCGGGGCCGGAGCTGATCGAGGACGTCGTAGTACTTGCCCTCGACATCGAGCTCGACGGCGCGCGTGCCGGTGGGCCGAAACGCGATGCCCGCGACGTAGGTGCGATCGAGGACGGGGAACCCGTTCGGCGGTAGCGGCTGAACGCTCGGTCCGTTGAAGTCGTGCGCGACGAGCGCGAACCCGAAGTGGGTGTTCGGTCGATAGGAGACGCCCGCGCTGATCCCAAAGAGCCCCGACGTGTACGGGTTCGCCGAGTACGACCACTGCATCGAGCCGCCGATCTGCAGCTGCGGCGAGAAGTGATAGCCGATACCCCACGTGAGCCACGTGTAGTCGACGCCGTTGAACGGGAAGCCGGCGCCCTGCGGACCGCCCGGCGGCGTCACGTAGTCGACGCGGAGGCCGGTGGAGATGCCCCAGACGACCGGCGTGGCGAGGTCGATGGCGTGACCGCAGGCGACGCGCCGGGTATCCGGACAGCGAACACCGGTCCAGCGCAGCTCCGGCCCCGGCAGGTTGCCGAGATTCGCCGGATTCAAGACGAGCGCTTCGGCGGAGTCCTCGGCGACGACGCTGCGGCCCGGCGAGAGGATCCGCTCGGCGCGACCGGGGAACGGCTCGTCGGCGTGGGCGATGCCCGGCGTCGCTGCGCTGAAGCAGGAGAGCACGATGACCGCGCTGACCGCGCCGACGCAACGGCCCCCACTCCTGCGGCCCTGACGGACGATCTCGATCTCGGCGTTGTGCACGAAGCCTCCCTCAGAGTCGCGAATCACACGAGCGTGGCGAGATCGCGGAGTGTCTCGGCTTCCGCGTCGAAGGTCTTTCTCACTTCACCGAGGATCAGCTTCTCGGCGACCTGGCGGACCAGCGGCACACGGAGCTCGATGCTTCCCTTCACGGTCCGTCGCGTGCGTCCGCTACCGAGCTCCGCGAGCGCGTAGGTACCCGTCGCGCTGAACATCTTGCGCCACTCGGGCTTCACGTGCGGGAGGATGGTCCACTCCGAGAAGTGACGCTTGATGTCGTAGGTCGATTTCTCGTCCCAGGCGCACATCTCGGGCGTGACGTACCGGGTGGCGAACGCCGGGAGCTTCACGTTCGCGCGGTAGCTCCACAGCCGGTCGAGGCGCGAGTCGGTGAGCACGTGCTCCTTCTGCGACACGCTCTCGATGCTGTGCAGGCGCTTCGAGAGCTCATGGAACAGGTTGGGCGAGATCACCGCGAGCTCGAGGGCGTCGAGCGGGATGTCGAACTCGTGGACGACCTCGAATTGCACGGGAAACCGGAGGCGAGCCTACATCATGCCGCGGGCACGTGCGACCAACTCGATGTCCGCGCGACGCTTGGCGAGCTCGTCGAAATCCTTGACCGGGAGGAACCTCGAAGCGGCCCCGTCACGCGGGACCTCGATGTACGTCGACGGCATCTGGGCGGTGATTTCCTGCAGCAAACGCTCGAATTGGACGGCCGGGCGGCCGTCGACCTTCTTCTCCACCTCGAAGTACGTCCAGGTCAGGGGCTGCTTCAGGAGCGGCTCGGCGCGGACGAGGAACGTGTTCGTGTTGAAGACCGAGACGGTCGACGGATCGAAGCCCGCGGGCAGGCGGAACTCCTCGAGGACCTGCAGCTTGCCCTCGGCGTGCACCGGGATTCCGCCCTTGTCGCCTTCCTTGCGGCAGACCTCGCACTGCACGTCGATGCCCTTCTGCGTGGCCTCGATGAACCGCCCGAGGATCGCGGGGTCGATCGATGCGCCGAGGTTGTCGATGTTCGTGATCCACACGTACTTTCCGCCGGCGGCAACGAAGCGATCGAGGAGCTTGCTGCGCCGGAGCGCGTCGACGAGGTCGCCGTGACCGGTGGCATGCTCGCTGGGCTTCCCGTCGTCGCCGCGGAACAGCTCGCCCTCGGGCGTGAGGCGGAGCGAGAGGTT
>JAYTOQ010001137.1:0-1948 GCA_043747665.1 Polyangiaceae bacterium
ACGGCGATCGCAGCGCCCGCGACCACGGACGCCGCGATGAAGACGAAGAGTGCGACCAACAGACGGTTTCGCCGAGGCGGCTCCTCACGCCAGTGCACCATGCTACCGACGTCGACGGCCGTCACGGGGTCCATTCCTCCAGCCTATCGGAAGCGTCGATGCTCGCCACGTCGACCGTGAGGCGGACCCGTAAGGGACGCTGAAGCTTGCTCACCGAGGAGATCAGGGCAGTTCTTCTATGCGTCGTCCATGCGGTCGAGCAGCGTCGCCCGGATGACGAGGGGCGGGCGCAGGTTCTGGATGTGGCCGTTCGGTTGCCTGCCAATCCTTGGCGCCATCGCATGCGCGAGCGATCCGGCAAGCACCAGTGCAGGCGTCGACGCTTCCGCGCTGCCTGGCGTGGACGGCGGAGCACCGGATGTGGCCACGGGTCCCTCGTCGATCTCTATCTTGGAATGTCGATCATCGGCAACTGCACGCTCGGGCCGTGATTGACGAGGAGGAGAGCAGGCCAACGTAGTGGGGATGGCTCTCAAGAGGGCGGCGTAGAGCGCGCCGCGAAGGAGTCTGTCCCAGTGCGCGATGGAGAGGATGTTCGGGGCCACCTGCAACGCCGCACCCGTCACGCTACGCTACGCTACGCGACGCGACGCGACGCACGGCGCTTCTCGCGCGCGACGCATCGATCGCCGAGACGACTTGAGGCGGCCGGCGATCATGCAGAGCATCGCGAGCGCCGTACCACCGAGCAGACCTCCTGGGGAGGTCGTGCGCGGTAGCGGCGCGAGCTGACACCCGCCCGAGTCCGCCGCCGGCGATGCCTCCGGATCCGACGCGGGCTCGAGGCCCGGGGTCATTGCCTTCGCGCCTTGCGGCGGTTGCGGACCGCCGGGCTGCTCGGTGCCCGGCGGCGTGTCCGTTGCGAGATCGAGGACGAAGATCGCCGACGCCGTGCCCGTCATGAGGAACGGAGCCGCGCGCCAGTCGGGCCCTTGCGGCATCGCATGGAGCGCGGCGGCGGGCGTCTTCACGGGCGCCGGAAAGCGCCACGCCACCATGGATGCCGGGCTCACGACGTGGCGACGCTTGCCGTCCTCGAGGACCCATACCTCCGGCGTGCCGTCATCGCCGATCACGATCTCCGGCTTGGCGGGGAGGTCATCGCCCGCGGGGAACCCGCCGACGCGCGCGTCGTCGTAGTGCGCGACGTCGAGCAGCGACGAGAATTTCCAGTCCGTGAACGACTGCGGATTCGTGACGTGGCGCTTCACGCCGTTCGTCGGCGTCAGAGGAGGCGGTGGCGCCGCACACGTGAACGAGGCCGGCGCCTGTTCGAGCAACGCGCTCGCGCCGCCGGTCGTGTCGATTCCGTATGCGAAGAGCTGGTGCGCCTTCCCATCCATCACGCCGAGCGGCATCCCGATATCGAAGGCGTGGTTGCACGAGCCGAGCGGCGCGCAGAGGTCCGTGCGCGACGTGGCGGCGGCAATCGGCAAGAGCTCGGTGTTCGGCATGCCCGCGGGACCATCGAACGACAGGTTCACGCCGATGGCCGTGGTCGGCGCGCTCGGGTCCTGTGCCCAGCCGGTGATGCCCGTGCAGACAACGGCGTCGAGGTATCCGTGCGCAGGAACATTCGGTGAACGCGCGAACGCCTCGAGCTCGGCGAGCGTTCCCTGGAAGCGATCGACATCGAGCGCACCGCCGCTGTCCGAGTACTGCCAGATCTTGAATGCGCTCCACGGCGCGGGCAGCTGCGGTGATGACACGCCGTAGCCCGCGATCCAGAGCGGATACGCGCCGAATGCGACGCTAGCGACATGATCCTGCCAGAAATACGGGCCCGTATAGATCATCGGGCGCCTGCCAGTACCGGCCTCGACGCGCGCGAGCCACGTGCCGACGTTGGCGGCGACCGTGGCGGCCGTCTGATTGCCAGTGGTCTCGA
>JAYTOQ010001138.1:0-1743 GCA_043747665.1 Polyangiaceae bacterium
CGCAGCGTCTGCTCGACGCGCGCGTTGATCTCCGCGTCCGAGTAGTCGTTGGGGAGCCGGAAGCGCGCCGAGTACTTCACGGCCTCGAAGACCGTGAGCTCCGGATGGACGATGTCGTCCTGCGGGACGTAGCCGATCACGCCGCGGAGCGCGTCGTAGACGGCGTAGAGGTCGTCGCCGTTGATGCGGACCTGGCCGCTGGTGGGCGGGAGATACCCGTTGAGCGTCAGGAGCAGCGTGGTCTTGCCGGCGCCCGACGGTCCCATGAGCGCGATCATGTCGCCGGGGAGCGCCTTGAACGACACGTGGTCGAGCAAGGTCTTCATCTCGCTCTTGTTGTCGCGATCGGGGACCTCGAGCAGGAGATCCCACGCCTCGATCTCGTAGAGCGGCTTGCCCGCCCACGAGGCCTGCTGATCCTCGACGACGACGTTCACCTGCTGGCCGGCGATGTGGATCAGCACCGGCATCGGGCCGATGTAGACCTTCTCGCCGTTCGCGACGGGGACGCGCTGGCCCTTCGCCAGCCGCTGGCCGCGCACGAACGTGCCGTTGCCGCTACCGAGATCCTCGATGTGGAGCTGACCGCCTTGATTCGTGATCTGCGCGTGGCGCGCGCTCACCTGCGGATGCGGCACGACGATCTGGTTATCGGGCGTTCGGCCGATGGTGATGACCTGGCCCTCGAGCTGATCGAGCTTCAGCTCACCGATGACGGTGCGATGCTTCGGTCGCGTCGCCGCCTCGCCGCCGGGCCCAGGACCAGAACCAGGACCAGAACCAGGACCAGGCGGCGGCTGATGGATGGCTGCGCTCGTACCTGGCGCAGGTGCGCCGGCTGCGCTGCCCGCGAAGGCCTGCGCGAGCTGTCCGAGCAGGGAGACCGGCACCGGGATGGGACCGAATGCGACGACGCCGTTGAGATCGAGGGGGGTCGGGGTGTTCGGCGGGATGCGCTGGCCCGCGACGTACGTACCGCTGGTGGAGCCCGCGTCTTGCACCATCATGCGGTCCATCATCACGGTGGCGTGATTGGCGCTGACGGCGGGGTTCTGGATGACGAGCGACGCGCTGGCCGCTTCACGTCCGATGACGAGATGCCCGGGAGGCGCGGTAAACGATCCGCGCGCCATCGTCATGAGCACGATCGCTGGATGCGACAGCGGCACCGCCACACCGTTGCCGATGCCCGTCCCCCCGATGACAAACTGCGTGCGGAAGTCGAAGGGGACGGGCTGGTTCGGCGCGATGGGCGCACCGTTCGCCGTCGACGCGCCGGCGCCCGCGTCGAAGAAGACGAGCTGGCCGTTCTGCTTGGCGATGCGCGCGTGACGCGGAGCGACACCGGGCCCCTGGAGGACCACTTCGTTGTCCGGCGCGCTGCCGATCGAGATCTGTTCCTTGCCGAAGCCGGGGATCATGCGAGGCGTATCCTAACCGAGCGGTCCGAGGCGCGGACGCGCTCTTCACAAATCAAATCTTGCCGCCCGCGGCGCGGCATTTCGCTTCGAGGGGGCCAAAGCTCGATTCGGAACGGCCGGCGTCCTTCTGCCAGCGCGCGATCGCGCAGTCGCGAGGTTCGCCGGTGGGCGTCGCGGCGTCGGGGTCCTTCCACCACGGCACCTTGACGCCGCTCGGCGGCGCGAGAACCGGCGCGAGCGTGATGTCCGGAGCGACCATGCCCGCGTCCTCCTCGGTCGATGGCGGTCGCGAGGCATCGGCGGGATCGAAGGGAACGACGAC
>JAYTOQ010001139.1:0-1635 GCA_043747665.1 Polyangiaceae bacterium
AAAAAAGAGAAGGACGCAGGCGTCGACGCCGCCGCCGCCCTCGCTGCCGCCGCGGCCTCCGCCTCCGCGGAGGCCGCCAAGGACGCGAGCGCCGACGCCGCGTTCGATCCCGACGCCGGCGGCCTCGACTACGCGGTGGTGCAGACCGACGACGACTTCGCGAAGGATCTCTCCGAAGAGGAGAAGGCCTCCATCGGCACCGGCAAGGTCCCCATCCATCGCGAGGGCGCTTATCGAAGTCCGTTCGCGCACCCGCGCTTCGGTGGTCCGGCCCACATCAAGGTGGGGCTCGTCATCCGCGAGGTGCGGGAGTTCAACATCCAGACGGGGGGCTTCGAGGCCGACTTCTTCCTCTCGCTGACGTCCGACAAGGACATGCCGAACCTGAGCCCCGTCTTCACGAACGGGCACGAGGTCACGCTCGCGCCCCTCGCGGACACGCCGACATTCAAGGTGTTCTCGGTCACCGGGAAGTTCTCGTCGGACATCGATCTGCGGCTCTACCCGTTCGACGTACAGAAGCTCACCATCGAGATGGAGGATCTGAAGGCGGGCGTCGACCAGTTGATCTTCGAGGCCGACAAGCAGCGCACCTCGCTCGACGAGTCGTTCCTGCTAGCGAGCTTCGGCGTCGCGGGCATCGGCGCCGAGGTCGGCAAGCACAAGTACCCGCCGCGCTTCGATCGCGACGACCTCTATGTGTCGCGTTACAAGTTCACGCTCACCGTCGATCGTTTCGCCACGTCCGCTGCGTTCAGCGTGTTCGTTCCGGCGTTCATCATCGTCCTCATCTCGCTCACGGGCATGTGGGTCCCGCCGGACGAGCTCGAGGTGCGCAGCAACGCCGGCGCGCCCATGCTCGCGGCCGCCGTGCTCTTCCACTACTCGCTCATCCAGTCGCTGCCCGCGACCGGGTACCTGACGCACGCCGACAAGTTGATGCTGGGGGTCTACGTCTCGCTGCTCCTCAACATGGCGTCGACGTGGCTGTGCCTCCTCGGCGACGAGCGCTGGGCAGACAAGGTCTTCCACAAATCACGGACTTTCGTGCCGATCCTCACCGCGGTCGTGATGGTCCTCGCGGTGGTCGTGTGAGCTCTACACGCTTCGAAGAAGGGCCAGAACTGTGAACCCCATGGTCAAGACCATCCTCTTCGCGGCCATCGCGCTCGTCCTCGGGCTCATCCTGGGCTTCGTGCTCGGACGCTTCACGCTGGAGCGGCAGTGGTCGCAGCCCTACACGCAGGTGGCGCCCGGCTCGCAGAGCAACAAGTCGGAGAGCGCCAACCCCGCCCCCAAGGTGGGCACGAAGATCCTCAAGTCGATGCCCATCGGCCGAAGCCGGGTCGCGCTGAAGCGCATGACCGAAAAGGATCCGGTGGTTTCCAACGTCGCAGCCGTAGGCGCGGGCGAGGACGGCGTGGAGCTTCACGTCGTCGTGGAGAACCGCGGCGCGTGCACGGTGACGTCGCTGGGCGGCGTCGCGTACGGCTTCGACGCCTTCGGCAAGCCCTCGGCGCTGAACAAGGGCGGCGAGACGTTCGTGGCGTTCGAGTCGAAGGCGCCCGTCGAGCCGGGCAAGCATGCCACCGTCGCGCTTCCCCTGAAAGACGTCGACGACGCGACGCTCGCCGT
>JAYTOQ010001140.1:0-2612 GCA_043747665.1 Polyangiaceae bacterium
GACGCTCGAGGGCCAGATCCAGCTCCTGCTTCTGCCCACCGATCCCAACGACAAGAAGAACGTCGTCCTCGAGATCCGGGGCGGGGAAGGCGGCGAGGAGGCGTCGCTGTTCGCGGCCGATCTCTTCCGCATGTACGCGCGCTACGCCGAGACCAAGGGCTGGCACATCGAGGTCGCGTCGGTCAGCGAGAGCGCCTCCGGCGGCTACAAGGAGGTCATTGCGCTCGTCAACGGCAAGGACGTCTACTCGCAGATGCGCTTCGAGGGCGGCGTCCATCGCGTCCAGCGCGTCCCGGCTACCGAGACGCAAGGGCGCATCCACACGTCGACGGCCACCGTCGCCGTGATGCCTGAGGCCGAGGACGTCGACGTGCAGATCGACGAGAACGACCTCATCATCTCGATCGCCGCGAGCGGTGGACCCGGCGGGCAGGGCGTCAACACCACCAACAGCGCCGTTCAGATCCAGCACAAGCCTTCGGGCCTCCTCGTCAAGTGTCAGGACGAGCGCTCGCAGCTGAAGAACAAGGCGAAGGCGATGAAGGTGCTGAAGAGCCGCCTCCTCGACCTCGAGATCCAGAAGCACGAAGCCGCCATCTCCGCCGAGCGCAAGGGGATGGTCGGCACCGGCGAGCGCAGCTCGAAGATCCGCACGTACAACTATCCGCAGAACCGCATCAGCGATCACCGCATCAAGCTCACGTTGAACAAGCTCGATCGCATCATCCAGGGCGATCTCGACGAGCTCATCACCGCGCTCCGCACGTATCGCCAGGCCGCTCTTCTCAACGACGTGACCGGGGGCGCCACCGGCATGCCGACCTATGGTGGGGACGACGAATGAAGCGGCCTCGGGCGCGCGCTCGTCGCGCAACGCCCGTGGGCCTCGGCCGCGCTGACGAGGCGCGCGTCGAGGCGCTGACCGTGGCCATGGCGCTCGCGCCCGGCGTTTACGCGCGCAACCGGATGTTCGCGCTGTTCGCGAACCCGGGCGTGCAGCGCGCCAAGTCGCGGGCGGCGACGCTGCGCGGCATCGTGAAGCACCTCGCGCGCGCCTGCGCGCTGACCCTCGAGCGCAACGAGGCGCCGGGAAATGCGGGTCGCGATGCGACGGGCCAGGTCGACTTCGTCCTTCGATACGAGATCCCGATCCTACGCCTCACCCGCGTCGTCGAGCTTTCGCGCGTCGAGCTCGCGGCGTTGCGGCTGCTCGCGCGGCGCGCGGGCGCTCACACCCTCGGCGCGGACGACGAGGACCGCATCGTCGTCGAGACGGCCCTCGCGCGTCTCTTGCTCGCAGGCGGCGATACCAGCGATCTCGCGCGCGCGGCGCAGGGTCTGTCGACGCCTCCTGCGGAGTGAACGTCAGCCGGGGGGCCAGGTCAGGTTGCGGCCGCCGATGACGTGGACATGGATGTGGTGCACGGTTTGCCCCGCCGCGTCGCCGTCGTTGACGACCAGGCGATAGCCGCCGGCCTCGAGGCCCTCCTGCTTCGCGACGTTGCGCGCGGCGAGCATCACGTGGCCGATGGTGGCGGCGTCGTCGTCGCCGAGCGCGCGGATCGCGGCGACGTGCGTGCGAGGGATGACGAGCACGTGCGTCGGCGCGACCGGACGGATGTCGCGGAACGCCACCGCGTGCTCGTCCTCGTAGATGATGTCGGCGGGGATCTTCTTCTCGAGGACGTTGCAGAACAGGCAGGCCATGCGCGCCACCGTAGACCTACGACGCGCCGGTATGAAGGGCCTGCTTGCTATCGCTGCAGCCTGCGGACGATCGCCGCGACGAAGCGGCCTAGCGCCGGCTTCGACTGCTCGAAGAACAGCGAAGGCTCGATGAGCTCGAGCTCCATGATGCGGAGCACGCCGTCGGCATCGCGGACCATGTCGACGCGCGCATAAAGCAGCTCCGATGCGATCGGCGCGAGCGCGCGCTCGGCGAACGCACGCTCGTCGGCGGCGATCGGCACCTCGCCCGAGACCTGCTCCACGCCGCCACTGAAGCGCGGTGTCTTGCGGATCGCGTGCGTGATCGCGCCGTCGATCCATACGAGCGAGCGCTCGCCGTACGTCTGCACAGACGGCATCCACTGCTGGATCATGGCGTCGCGGTCGGCGACGAGCCCATCGAGGAACCTCTGCGCAACAGGCAGCTCGTCGCGCGAGAATCGCTCGGTCCGGAACGAGCCCGCCGAGACCACCGGCTTGATCACGATCTGCTCCCAGCCGCGCTCCGCGACGACCGAGACGAGGTCTCGTTTCTTGCCGCGGAGCACGAAGTCAGTCGGCACGATGTCGACGCCGCGCTGATCGAGCTCCGCGAGGTACGTCTTTCTGGCGTTCCACGCGATGACCGGCGGCGGATTGAGGACCACCGTGGTGGCGCCGACCCGCGCTACCCATGCCACGAAGTCATCGACGCGCTGGTGGTAGTTCCACGTCGAGCGAAGCACGACGATGTCCTGCTCGGCGAGGGTGGCCTGGGCACGCTCGTCGTCCCACGCTAGGACGCTGGCATCGAGACCAGCGGCGCGAAGCGCTCCGAGAAGGAGCGCCTCGTCGGGATCGGGCTCGGGCGGGCTTTGGCAGGTGGCGATCGCGACGCGCACGGT
>JAYTOQ010001141.1:0-1597 GCA_043747665.1 Polyangiaceae bacterium
CGCGGAGCAACGCATCGACCATCTCCGGAACCACGAAGCGCACCGGCGCGCTCGCGGCGCTGGCGTTCGAAGTCGCTGCCGTGCCGACGCATGGAGAGCTCGTGCTGGTGGTGCATGGAGCTCGCGGCGCGCACCTCGTCGAGCCCGCTACCGCGCTCGCCATCCGCGCGCTCGCGACGCTTGTCGGCGATGCTGCGCGGCGCGAGGGTGCGCGCTTCGTGATCCCTGATGCCGCGGGCCGTCTCGCGCGCCGTCTCTTGCCGGAAGCGGGCGTGCGGGCGCCGGGCTCCGACGGCATGCGCATGTGGGGCTCGGGCGAGGCCGACGGCGTGCTGTTCATCGCGTTCGTGCGCGCATCGTCGGCATCCGGCGCTGGCTCCGCCGCGAACCAGGCGAGGAGCGACCGTCCCGCCACGAGCTCGGTCACCAAGGTGCCAGACGAGGTAACGCTCGCCGTCGAGGCCGCCTCGCTCACGCGCGACGCCGACGACGCGCGCATGGCGCGCGATCTCGATCTCGCGCGTCAGCTCGATCTCGCGGCGTTCGAGCGCGCGCCGCGGCATCCCGAGATCGCGCGGCGCATCGCCGAGGTCGATGCCGTCGTCGGTGGTCGCGCCGAGACCGCGAGCGCGACGCTGCGCGAGATGGCGACGCCCGTGCATCTCGGTTTGCTCGCTGGCAACCTGATGAACGAGGCCGGAGACCGCGCGGGCGCAATCGCCGCGCTGCTGCGCGCCGGCGAGCGAGATCCCTCGCACGTCATCGCTGCGCTCGCCTATGCGCGGGCCGCCGAGCTCGCGATCGATCCCCACGATGCACTCGCCTGGCTCGACGCCGCGATCGCCCGGGCCCCGCGCCTCGCCGAGCTGCGCTGGGAGCGCGCGCGACGACGTCTGACCGCCGGGCGCCTCGGCGATGCCCGGGCCGATTTCCAGGAGCTCGAAGCGCTCGCGCAGGGCGCGCGGGACCGGCACGACGTTCTCCGTCGCGCCGGAGACGCGTACCGCGCAGCTGGCCTCGGCGCCGATGCAGCGCTCCTCTACGAGCGCGCGCTCCTCTATCGTCCCGACGATCCGGAGGCGCTTGCCGGCCTCGGCGCGGCGCTCGCCGCCGAAGGTCGCGCAGCGCGCGGCGCGGCGATCCTCGCGCACGCCATCGAGATCGCGGAGCCACGTGGCGTCGAGACGGCATGGATGCACCTCGAGCTGGGCCGCGTGCTCGGCGAGCGTCTCGGCGATCGCCCCGCGGCCGTGGCACGCCTGCGCGCAGTGCCGGACGATGCGCCCGAAGCGATCGCCGCACGTGGCCTCGAAGGACGACTGCGCGCGCAGCTCGGCGATCCCAGCGGAGCGACGCTCGCGTTCGCACGCATGCGCGAGCGCGCGGGGCACGAGGCGAGCGCCCTCGCGTGGCTCGAAGAGGCCGCACGCTTCGAGGACGAGCGCGGCGATCTCCATGCGGCGCAGCGACATCTGGCTTCGGCGATCGGGATCGCGCCCGGGGACGGCGTCCTCGAGGCGCGGTATCGCGCGCTCGGGGAGCGCATCGCGGCGGCGGCCGGCGTGCGTGCGGGTGACGAGCGATCGCCGCAGGCAGA
>JAYTOQ010001142.1:0-2434 GCA_043747665.1 Polyangiaceae bacterium
GATCGGGCGTCCGTCGAACGACAACAGCCGGTCATCGCTCGCGTAGGTCGCCGCGACCCCCCCGGCGCTCGTGGTGCTCGCGAGCCGGTTGCCCGCTAGGTCATACGTGAGTTGTTGCATCACCGTCCCGTCCCGCGAGACCTGATCCAGTCGGTCCAGTGCGTCATACCGATACCCGGTCGTGAACGCACCCGCACTCGATGAATCGGCCACCGCCGTGAGCCGGCCCAGCGAATCGCGCTGGAGAGCCTGCGACGCGACCGGGGCGCCTCCCACTCGCACGTCGAGACGTGCGAGCGCGCCGTGATCGTCATACGTCCGCGTCGTGGCCACCAGGCCGATCGAATCGCGCGTGATCGCGCCCGTCACCGCGTCGCGGTCGAGACTGAGCGCGCCACCTCGCGTGATCAGGCCGTCGGCATCGAAGGCGTAATCGACCGACTGATCGTTGATGCGGACGATGCGCGCGCGGAGATCGTTCGAATAGACATACTCCACTTCGCCCACAGCCAGCCCGGACGCACGCACAATTCTCGGCAGTCGACCGTCGTAACTGATGGCGTACGTTTGCCCGCTACTTGCGGCGATCGTCGACGGCTTGTTGCTCGCGGGATCGTAGGTGAAGCGCGCCCAGGTGGTGGCGCTCCCGGCGAGCGTCACGCGCCCCGCCGCGTCATAGTCGTAGCTCAGCAGCGGACGGCCAGCACGCGCCCAAGTGCGCAGGTGATTCGCGCGATCGTAGGTGTAGCGCCCCAGCTCCAGTCCTGCACTTACGAGCGAGTCGGCCGTCAACTGGTCGTGCGCGTTGTATGTGAACCCGTACTGGCGCCCGCCAAGCAGGCTCGCCCGGGTCCGGTTGCCGCCCGCGTCGTACACGAACGTCTCCGATAACCCACCGGGGAGGCCGAGCGCGAGCACACGGCCCAGCGTATCGCGAGCATAGGTCACTACCGAGCCATCGGGCCGTCGCACTCGGCTCGGCTGACCGAGCGCGTTCCACTGCACCGAATCCACCCGGCCGCCTTCGGTTCTGCTCAACAGCTGGGCGGCGGAATCGTATGTGAACGTCCGCGCCAGGCGCGCCCACGCCTGCGTGGCCAGCGTATTCCCGCGAAGGTCGAATAGGGTACTGCGACGGCGGCCCAGCGGCGAACGACCAATCGCCGAGCGCGCGCCGAGGTCGAGCGAATCGAGGTACAGTCGCCCATTCACCCGCGTGCTGTCGAGCAGCGTACCCGTCGCCGTCGTCCCGTCCGTCGACGCGCCGAGCGCCGCGCGCGAGCGCTGAACGGTGCCGCTCAAGCTGCCCTCCTGGTACGTGGTCGTCTTGTCGTAAGCGACCGGGAGGCCAAGGCGAGGATCGGGGGCGGCCAGCGTCTGCGACGCGGCGCCGCCAGCGTGGGTCCGGACGGTCGTGCCGTCGCGGCCGAAGACCGTGGAATCGGGGGTCTGCCCCGCGATCGTGGTCGTCTGCGTGACGACCTGGGTGAGCGCCCGCTCGACCGTGTACGTCGTCGTCTCGCCGCTTGCGAGGGTGTGCACCACCGTCGACTTGTCGCTTGTCAGGTACGCCATCAGCGATTGCGCGCCCAGCGTGTCCGCGTCCTGCGTGAGCAGGCCGAGCGAGTCGTAGCGGAACCGGTGCGGCAGGCCGCGCGCATCGCGCAACGCGGTGAGCAGCCCCAGCGAGTCGTGCTGCGGCGTCATGGCGTAGCCCGACGGCCCCGTCAGCTGCCGCGCGAACCCGTTCGCGTCGACATCGATCGTCGTCCGCACGCCGTGACTGGACACGAGCGAGGCTGCCGAGCCGTTCCGGGAGGCCTGGACCGTCGTCAAAAGACCGCCGGCATCAGTGACCGAAGCGAGCGCGCCCGAGGCGTCGTACTGGAACGTCAGCACGTTGCGGAGCGTCGTGGCATCGCGCGTGGCGATATGGCGTCCGTCCTCGCCGAATACGTACAGCTCGCCCCCGTCCGTGGACGGGAAGAAGAACTGGCCATACTTGAGCCCCGGCAGCGCCGGCGCCACGCGGTGGATCACCGGTGAGCGGCTCGGCAGGTAGATCGTCCCGTCGGCCGCCTGGACGGCGTCGGGCACGCTGTACGTCGGGGAGGAGGCTGCGAGCGTCCCGTCCGTCGGGATCGCGCCGTCGTTGCCGTTGCCGACGATCGTGTGCAGCATCCCGTCCGGCGTGAT
Organism: Polyangiaceae bacterium; assembly: GCA_043747665.1. Taxonomy (GTDB): domain Bacteria; phylum Myxococcota_A; class Polyangia; order Polyangiales; family Polyangiaceae; genus Labilithrix. The sequence goes on from JAYTOQ010001142.1 coordinate 2,197, forward strand.
CTGGCGCACCTTGGCGCCGTTGTCCGAAACCAGCGTCAGGATGCCGTCCGGCGACATGTGCAGCGAGCGAGCCGACGCGATCTGCATGTCGATGGCGCGCCGGTCGCTCAGGTCATACGCACTGCCCGGGCCTCCCGTGACGAGTTCCGCCATGCCCACGGGCGTGATGCGCCGAAGGCTCTGACCGACACCCGGGTCCGCCACGTAGATGGACTGGTCAGCGCCGATCGCCATGCCG
>JAYTOQ010001143.1:0-5375 GCA_043747665.1 Polyangiaceae bacterium
TCTCGGCCGCGGGGGCGTCGGACAAGCTTAGACTCGGCGCGAACTATAACGCTTCCGTGTTCTGCCCGTGCACGATCTACGACGTCATGGTCTCGAATACAAACCTCGGGTCAACCGCCCGCGCCAATATCAAGTCGTATATCAACGCGCGTTATGGGCTCGCGCTATGAAGGACACCCATGCCCCTGTCGAAGGACGACCTCGACGCCATCGCTCGCCTCGTCGACCGGCGCATCGAGGACCGCACGCGCCCGCTCGAGAACCGCGTGCTCAAGCACTCCGGGAAGTTCAACGAGATCCGCGAGGAGGTCTCGCCGGCGGTCGCGCGCCGCATGACCGAGTCGCAGCACGACATCGACGAGCAGCTGAGCAGCTACGAACGCCAGATGCGCGCCGCCATCAACCGCATCGACGAGCGCGTCGACGGCCTCACGAAGAGCATTCCGCCGGCGGCCAGTGCAGCGAAGGGCGCCGAGCTCGCCGCGGTCGCGGGCGCGCAGGCCTCGGTACGCACGGAGGGCAAGACGGACGCGGTGCAGGTCGCGGCGAACCGTGCGGACGCGCAATCGCTGGCCGCCAAGCTCGCGGCGAACCGCGCCGTGATTATCGTGATTGTCCAGACCATCGCCATCGGCATATGGCACGCCGTGCAACAGATCATCCTTCACCAGTAGCCACGTGTCGAGCAGTACCCACGATCCGGAAGCCGCGGCGCTCATGCAGCCCCTCCTGGAGCGCGGGCGGCAGGCCCTCCGCCTCTACATCGCGTCGCTCGCGAAGAAGCGCTGGCCCATCGGCGGCCCCGACTCGGTGCGCGGGTCGATCGACATCGTCACGCACGCCGACTTCGTCCTCAACGCGGCGCTCTGCCTTCGGCACGTCGTCAACAACAGCGCGCCCACGCACATCCTCAGCCCCGCCGGGGCCATCATTGCCATCATCGCCAAACACTCCAAGACGTGGTGACCCATGCCTATCCAGTTCAAAGCCTCGCCGTACCTTCTCGCGTTCGCTGCGTTCTTGGTGCTCGTGACCATGGCCCTCGTCTGGCACCACGACGTCTCGTGGAAGGAGGGCGCGGCGTTCGTCGTCGGAGCGCTTGCGATGCCCGGGCTGTTCGGCGCGAAGCCGGGACCCGACGACCCGCCACCTCCACCTCCGCCACCTCCTGCGCCGGCGACCATCATCCTGTCGGGCGCGCTCTTGACGCTTGCGCTGGCGGGGTGCTTCCCGGCCGACAAGAAGGTCGAGGCCGCGGCGGGCTACTCCGCCCAGCAGACAAAATGTGTCGAGCAGTACGCCACCAAGTCGGAGATCGACGCGTGCCGCGACCGCGTGAAGGCCGCCTGGGCCGTCACCGACGCGGGTCAGGACGGTGGCCCGTGAGCCCCGAGGAGAGAGCCGCGCTCACGGTCGCCGCGGCGAAGGTGGCGCGCATCGCGTTCGACGTGGCTACGGGCGACCGGACCGACGCAGGGAAGGCGGCCCGCGAGCTCCTGTACCTGGCCATCGACATGATCCCCGTCGCAGAATTACGCGACTTCCTCAGCGAACGCGATCGGATCTTCGCCGACCTCGAGGCAGACGTGTTGGAACAGCTCAAGCTCGAGGCGACCCGTGCGTGAGCGGCTTGCTTTGCAAGGCGTGCAACACCGCCCTTGGTTTCCTGGAGGACTCGCCGGGCCGGCTGGCGCGCGCCATGGCGTACCTCGAAGGGGGCCCCGATGCGCTCAGTAGTCCGAGGCGCGTGGCTTGAGTTTACTGAAAAATTCGAGGGCGCGGTCCCGTGCTGGTACAACGACAAGCGCGGCCTGACGACGATCGCGTATGGCAACCTCTGCAACACGCCGAGCGACGCCGCGCAGCTCTTCATGGTTCACATGGACGGCCGGGCGGCGAGCGTCAGCGAGAAGGTCGCGGCCTGGCACCGCGTCCACGACGACGCGCAGGCCGCGACGAAGGGCTGGCGCTACGCCGCCACGCTGACGGACGTACGGCTTCCGCGTTCGGAGATGCTCCACCTCGCGTATGCGCGGCTCGACAGCAACGAGCGCGTGCTGCGCGCCCGGCTGCCGGACCACTGGGACGACCTGCCGGCGTGCGCGCAGATGGCCCTCCACAGCCTCGCGTGGGCGTGCGGCGCGAACGCCTACTACCCTCGGCTGTTCTCCGACATCGTGAAAGGCGATTTTAGCCTCGCGGCGGCCGAGATTCACATGAACGAGTGGAGCCCTGAGGGCATCCACAACGACGGCCTCGTCCCGCGCAACGTCGCGAACAAGATCCTGATGGCGAACGCCGGGTACATCCTCGCGCAGGCCTTGGACCTCGATCTCCTCGACTGGACACACGACCTCAGCGTGGCGGACGCTATCACCCAGCCGGAGATCGCCGAAGCTACGCCCGACAGCGACGAGACCGTCATCTACAGCATGCAGGACCGACCGCCGCAGGCGAAGGGGTGAACGAGGCCGTCTTGTCCGGGGCGGTGAAGGAAGTCCGGGGCGGTCATGGGCGGGACCGTATCAGGGCGACCTCCGTCATCGGATGACGAGCCGCACGAACGCGTACGCGGCAGCCACGGCGATGTAAAGCTGGAGCACGATGGTCGAGTTTGTGATGGTGAATCGGTCGCTGAGCGGAACGGCCTTCGCCTGTTGCTCGTCGCGGATCATGTCGCGTGTCGTCTTCGCGCCGAGGTCTTCTGAGAAAAGGCGGCGCTCGATCGCCTTCATGCGCTTGCGCGAGGCGCGGTAGTGAGAATCGTTCCTTCATCACCTCTTCTCCTTGGCCATGAGCGCCGCCCTGGCGATCTGCCGGATGTCGTGGACGGTATCGTAGCAAGAGCCATCAGCGATGGACTCCAGGGCGTCCCGCAGGCGCTCCACTTCAGCCTCCAGATTCGTCCTGCACTCAAAGAGTCCGTCTTCCCACGGCGGGTGCGGGTACGGTGTCCCGCAGTGCGGGCAAGGCTCCTGCTTCATGTCTTCACCCCCCACAACGCAGTGCGAGCCATCTGCGTTATCGTCACGTCGCCGTTCTCGTTCGCGTGGACACCGATGACGACGAGCACCGTGCGCAGGCGGTCGATCTCTTCACGCAGCGGGCACCCGCTCGCCGCCGTGCATCGAAGCTCGCGAGGCGCCTTGACGTCGCACGCTGCGCAGCCAAACGCATGACCGCTCTCGTGCTGGATGCACCTACTCATCGGTCCTCGCTCCCCGACGGCGCCGCCCACCACATCGCCTCAAGCACCTCGCGCGCCTTGGCTTGCCAGTCCGGCGATCCAGACATGCCCCACGTATCCAGTCCGCTCTCCAGAAGCCACCGGATGCTCGCGAGGGTGGCGGGGCTGAGGGCCGCGGCGCGGCGCTCGGTCTCGAGCGCGCGTCGCCGCACGCGACCGTCGCACGCCCACACGTTGCGGCAACCTTCGCCCTCTAGTTTGGAGGCGTCAGTTTCGCCGCAGATGACGCACCCGGGGACCCCAGCGCCGCCCTGCTTCGTCGCCCCCGCCTCCCGCTCCTCAACCCGCACCGCGGCGAGAAGGGCGCCGAGGTCTTCGGCGCTATGCGGCTCCGCGTTTTCGTTCAGCCACGCGCGGGCGCGTTCTTCGTCGGTCATGGTGTCTCATGGCGGGCCCGGCGTAAATGTACCCGGGTACATAATCGATGGCTTTTGCGGTCTTTTTGGGGCACTTTCCGGCACCTCTGACTTGTCTAAGTATATGATAGTACACGGTATATGCTGGATTGTGGCTCCAGCTGTCGCGGGTTCAAGCCCCGTCGGTCACCCCCGAAATCATTGAGGAAAACGGAAACGGTAACTATCCTGGTTGGGATGCGGGTACATGAATGGTACGGAAACGCAGAAAAGACGGGGAATCGTCGATGAGCACCCCGGACGTCTCCGAAATGGCCGCGCTCCTGGCGCGCTACGGCGAGACGAACCAGGCGGAGCTGTATGTGCGGTATCGCGAAATGAAGCGCGACCTCTACGATGCCGTCGGCCCTGATACGGCGGAAGCCATGTGCGCCGACGCAGCCGAGGCCGCGGGATGGGACGAGGGGCACGCGGAAGCGTTTAGCCGACTCTCCTGAGGGCGCCCTAGACCCGGGTACAGGAATGGTACGGAAACTCAAACCGGGGTCCGGGCGGCCCTGAGAGCCTCTTGCCCGGCGCGCCTGTCCGGAGCGACGTACCGGTCGGTCGTCGTCAGCCGCTTGTGCCCGAGCACGTACGCGACGCCGCGGAGGGAGGCGCCGGCGTCGAGCAGTGCGCGAGCTCGCCCGTGCCGGAAGTCGTACGGCGCGAAGTGCTTAGCCCGCCTCGCCCCGAGGACCTTGGACGCCGCCTCCTTGAGCGCCTTGGTGAAGCAGTGGCGCCCGAACAGCAGTCCGTCGCCGCGGTGCACCCGCCTCAGGATGGCCACCGCCTCGGGGGTCAGGTCGACGGTGCGGCCGAACCTCGCCTTGTCGTCCTCGTCACGGATCTCGAGCGTCCTCAGCCCAGGCCGCCAGTGCTTGGGCGCCTCGAGCAGGAACATGGTCTCCGGCCTGAGCGACGTCTCGAACGCAAACGCGAAGTGATCGCGGATCGGCCACCGCCTACCATCGATCGTCTTGGACTCGACCGGGAGAGCTTCGAGAATCTGCCTCAGCTCCTCCTCGGTCACGTCGATCGCCTTCGCGCGCTGAGGGCCAGCCTGAATGCCCTTGGACTTCGGCGGCAGGCGCGGGATCTCCGGCAGCACGGCGAGCGACCCTTGCTCGTTGCACCACCTGAGGAACTGGCGAAGGAAGCAGAGCTCCTTGAGGACGCTCGTGCGCTTCACCTCGCCGAGACGCGCCATCCCGTAGTTCGCGCCGGTGGCCTTCGTGATGTTCTCGAGCGAGCGGAACGTCTGGACGAACCTGTTGCCGTAGGTCAGCAGCGTCTCGGCGGTCTGCGGATGGATCGTTGGCCGCTTCCAATCGAGGAACTGGGACCAGAGATCGACTAGGTCGAGGAGCTCCCCGGGGCGCTGGAGCGTCGGGGCAATGCGTCCGTGGACGACGTCGGCGTAGATCCGCGCAGCGGCCTGAGCAGCCTCTCCCTCGTCTTGGGTTCCAAGCGCCTTGTAGTAAGGGACGCCCTCCCAGGTGAAACGGACGTAGGCATAGCCGCGCTTCCACGAGATGGTCCACGACTTTGCTGGTCTGCCCATGCGCTCAGTGCTTCCTCCCGGAAGTAAACCCTCCGACCGATACGGATTGTCTCTAGCACCGGTTGCACGTGCCGGCAGAACGTGCGCAGCGGGATGCCCAGGAGAGCGGCAGCAGCGCGGCGATCGAGTAGCGGGCTCACGGCGCGAGCATCCGATATTCGTACAGCCC
>JAYTOQ010001144.1:0-11669 GCA_043747665.1 Polyangiaceae bacterium
GACGCTACCGAGCTGATGCGCAAATCGATGATCGATCAGATCAAACCGATCGGCTGGCCACCGCTCAGCGAGACGCAGGCGAAGGTCGTCGCGGCGAAGGTCAAGATCTTCTCGTGCGGCAACTGCTCTCGCGCACGTGGCATCACGGAGACGGACTTGGCCAACTGGAACGCCCAGTACGGCTCGCCGCCGATCTACGTCGGGCTTGTCGAGTGGGCCGACCGCGTGATCAGCGAATAGCTCAAGGGGCTTCGCACGTAGCCAAGTAACCGCGACCGCACTCGGCATTGGTGAAGAGCGAATCAGCTGGGGAGACCGGATCGCCGAAGCCTTGCTCGAGCGCAGCTGATTCCTCACAAGAGATAAACATCTGTGTCGCCGAGGCAGCTGCCAGACCGTATGGTCACGACAGATGAGCGACGATAACGAGCCCGAGCACACGCGCCAAGTCGCGCGAGAGATCAATCAACAGAGGATCGCACGCGTCGCTCGTGCCAAGGCGGATGCGCCTGTTGACAAGGAACCGCTCGACGTTGCCCACGTCAAGCGAGAGTCACGAACGGGAGCTCTCGGGAGGATGAGCGAGGAGGAGCTCGCTACGAAACTCGCGGATATCTATTACGTCGATCATCCGAGCTACCGTACCAATCAGGAACTGATCGATCTGATCAACCTGTTAGGACAATACGAGTAGGTCGATCGCCGTTCGATGCGAGTGCCTCGTCGCTGGTCACATCCTTTCCGTGAAAGCGCCGGGCCGTCTCTGCCAACGTGCGTGAGACCAGCGCCCCCTCGTAGTTTTGTGTAGCAGGGCGAGGTGGAACTCTCCTGAGCTCATCATCCCATTCATCCTCGATCCCCATGACCGAGGTGCAGTCGAAACCGGAGCGAAGACGTTTCACCGCGGCGTACAAAAAGAAGATCCTGGCGGAGGTCTCCGTCATCCCGCTTAACGGGCGGACAGGCGCGTACTCGCGAGCTGCCCCCCGTGATACCCAACTCCCCCATGCGCACCTCCTCCTGGACCGTCGTCGAGCCCTCCCTGCCCGCCCTCACCTACACGTATGTGTTCGGCCCTGGCATCGCCAACGCCCTCGCGGTCCCTGTCAAAGGCGGCTTCGCGGTGGTGAGCCCGCCGTGCAACGCGCCGGACACCATGTTCACCGAGCTGGAGAAGCACGGCCCCGTGCGTGCGATCATCGCGCCCAACGCCTTCCACAGCCTCGGCCTCGCGCCGTGGAAGGCCCGCTACCCGGACGCGCCCATCTTCGCGCCCGCGCAGTCGATCGCGCGCCTCGAGAAGCAGACCAAGCTCACGGGCATCCGTCCTGTCGCCGACCTTCAGCAGATGCTCGGCGACGGCATCGAGATCATCGACATGCCGCATTACAAGACCGGCGAAGTCCTGGTGCGTTGGCGCATCGACGGCGGTTACGCCTGGTATGTGACCGACGTCATCTTCAACATGCCCAAGCTGCCGTCGGGCCCCTTCGGGCTCGTCATGCGCTGGACCCGGAGCGCCCCGGGACTGCGCCGCAACGCGCTGGCGGTTCTGTTCATGGTCAAGAACAAGCGCGCCCTCTACGGGTGGCTCGTTGAACAGGCGGAGGAGACGCCGCCCATCCTGGTCGTGCCGTGCCATGGTGAGATCAAGCGGCCCGCCGATCCGGTCGCCGCTATCAAGGCCGCCATCGTCTGAGCCAGTCCAAATCAGCCGGCTTGGTCGACTTCGAGGACCATCTTCATACAAAACTACGAGGGGGCGCTGGTCTCACGCACGTTGGCAGAGAGGGGAATCGTGGGGGGTGAGACGCTGATCGTCGAAATACTCAAATCACTGCGCAAAATCGAGCGAGCCGACGTAATTTGGACCCATGCACCGGGTGGCTACGTTCGGCACCGACACGGTCGATGTCGCCGTCTTTTTGGGACGACGACGCCGGGCTTGGCGACTGTTTCTTCGTCGACGACGTCATCGTGACCTACAACTCAAAGCAGCGGTGTGCGGGTTTGGGTGGATCATCACGTCGTTGTGTGTCGCGTGTCGCGGCACGCCGTCGATGGCCGAACATGTGGCAGTGACGACGACGCCATCGGACGCGGGCGTGACCGCGAGCGCGGTGAGTGCCGAGAAACCGACGGCGATTCGACGTCCGTCTTTTCCCGCGACAGCATCGTTCGCGACGACGTCGTTCGCATCGCAGAAGTTCACCGCGTCGGTCGAAGGGCTGAAGATCCCGCGCGGCGGCGTCGCGATTCGCTTCACTGTTCCTGCGATACATGGCAACCGAATCTACTGCGTCGCCGAGGTCACCACGCCGCGCCTTGAACCGGCCGTGGCGTCCCTCTGGCGACCAGATGGGACGCTCGTTCGAATGCAGAACGACTCGTGCTCGGAAGACAGCCTCGGTCCCAACAATCCGAGCTGCACGCGCAGCGTGTCCTGTCCGGTCAATCCCGGGCGCGCTGAGGATTTCATCCTCGTCATCGAAGCCAACGCTGTCCCCGTGACCGTCAGCGCCGGCGTCAACGCGTTCGATCCGCACGAGTGACGCGGCCGGGAGCGCTCACTCGACTGTGATCACGCAGCGGTGCATGGCGGGATTGCAGACAAGGCGCGGGGGCCCGCGCACGTTTGGGGCCCATGGACCCCATGACGCGGAGTCTCGCTCTGGAGCTGACCCGATTTCGTAGACACGCCAAATCAGCCGGCTTGGTCGACTTCGGGGACCATTCGTAGTTCGCGAGTTATGTCGCCTTTTCGCCCAGGCTCTTGCTTTTCAAAAGCTCGTTCGATTTCCTACGCGCCGATGCCGACCAAACCTGAACTCCTGGCCACGTGCGGCCACGAGCCCGTTCTCTCACGGTTTGGAGTTTCCGTCGGCGTGGCCTTCGAACGACTCATTGGAATCGCCGTTCGCGCGGTCGTCATCGCGTCGACCGGCTCGTACTTCGCTGCGATTCTCATGGGCGGTCTTACGGCGGCGATAACCGCATTCGGGCGCGCACGTTTCACGACGAACTCGCGCGTCGCTCACGCCACCCGTGATCACCTCAAAATCGTGGCCACGGACGGCTCCACGAAGTCTGTGCCCTGGGAGCGCGTCGTCGCTATCGAGTGTTGGCGGTCCATCGACTCAAGAACCGATTTATCGATTCATGTTTCCACCGACGTTGGCCTCGGCCAAGACGTTTTCCGCGTCTGGGCCCGCGAATCCTCGGACACCTTGCGCAAATTCCTCGAGTGCTGCGCCGAGCGCGTCCCATTCAGTGAGGGTCGCATTGGGCCTCTCGCGTCTCTGCAAGACCGAGCCACCCACGCGCCGTTGCTTCGTCGCCTGTTCGCGGACTTCGGGCTGGCGGCGATCGCCGTATTTTGCGCGAGTTTGTAAGCACACCAGTCGCTTCTCCGCGCCACGCTGATGAGCCCCGTCACGGCGCTCGACTATCCGGTCATCTCTCTTCTCATCGTCGCGCTCCTTCGCGTCGCACCGAAGCGCATTGCCTTCGAGCGATCGGCGAACGGCTGGCTGGAGCGGCGCGGAAATCTGGAGCAGCCCTGCACCGAGCTCCCGCGTGGGCTGCGGCTCTGGGGAGATGCGCTCCTCCGCTCCCACCCGGTGGATTCCGCGGCAGATCGCAGTCCTTCGTGATTCGCCGCCGCTGCTCGGCAATGACGACGTTCCCGACTAAAATCCCGTGACCACCGCGACCTGCAGACCGAACATCAGCGTGTCCTTCCAGGCCTTGAAAGGGGGGTCCTACCGAAACGATCGCGCACGCGCGACCGGGAAGGTAGGGTCTACCAATGACTCCCGAGACGCCGTCCGAGTCACCGGGCGACGGTCGGCTTCCAGCAGTCGCCGATCTGTGGACCCAGGCGCCCCGGACGCTGCTTGGGCAGCGAATCGTGCAATTCGCGCCGGTGCGGGTGCTCCTCGGCTTGCTGTTCCTGGCGCCCCCCGCAGCCTTGGAGATCGTCGGGGCGAGTTGGAGCGGCGCCGGGCTTCGCGCTGTCACGGCGTCTACGCTCACCGTCGGGTTCATGCTCGGCTTCGCCGGGTTCGCGCGCGTCGTCGAACGTCGCCGACCGCGTGAGCTGTCCGCCCGAGGTGGGCTCTTGGAGTGGGTTGGCGGCTTTGCCCTGGGCTTTGGTCTGCTGAGCGCGACGATGGGGGTGCTCGTCGTGCTCGGCGTCTACCACGTCGGGCGGGGAGGCGAGCCCGGGGCCATGCTCGCCGGGCTCCTCTTCTTCGCGCCGCATGCTCTGCTCGAGGAGCTCTTGATGCGCGCGCTCGTCTTCAAGATCGCCGAAGAATCGATCGGTTCGTGGGCGGCGATGATCTTCCAGGCGGCCCTGTTCGGCGCGCTTCACCTCGGAAATCCTGGTGCGACGGCGGTCGGTGTCGTCGCGATCGCGCTCGAGGCCGGGGTCCTGTTGGCGGCCGCGTACATGTACACGAGGCGTTTGTGGCTGGTCTGGGGCCTGCACTTCGGCTGGAACTTCGCGCAGGGAAGTCTCTTCGGTGTTCGCGTGTCGGGGACCCCCATTTCGCATTCGTGGCTCGTGTCACGGCCAACGGGAGCCGACGCCCTGACGGGCGGGATGTTCGGAGTGGAGGCGTCCCCCGTCGCCGTCGTCTTCTGCCTGCTCGCCGCGGGGCTGCTCTTGCGGCGCGTCGTTCGCCGCGGCCAGGTCGCCGGCTGGACAGAGCAGCGGCGCCGGGTCCGCGCTGCCATCGAAGGTAACGCGAACCCCGGGTCGTAAAGCGTCGCTGCCGACCGAGCCGCCCGACCATGCGCTCGCCTCGACGGATGTCGCTTCGTACTTCGCGAGTTATGTCGCCTTTTCGGCGAGGCCCGCGACCTGATCGTAATGAAAGAGCGCGCCCGACAGATCGTAGTGGCCGAGGAGCGCTGGGTTCACCTTCCCCGCGCTCGCCGCCGGATCGAAGGAGAGCGTCCAATCGGAGGCCGTGCTCGCATCACTCGCCTGCGCGTCGGTCGCCGCGTCGACGGCACCTCCATCGACGAGCACGGGAGCATCCGCCTGAGACAAGGAGCAGCCCGCACCGAAGACGACGAGCGCGACGAGCGAGGCGCGCTTCATGGCGCGGCCGCGAGCGCCGAGGCAGCCATGGCGAGCAGCTGCACGGAAAAGAGCGAGAGCCGCGCGGTCGGCTACGCCACATGCAGTCACTTCGGATTGTGGGGGCAAGATCACCTCGGCGGCGAGCTGTCCCTCGCCTTCACGGTCCATCGCCTCGACCTCTCCGATCGAGCGTTCGCCTTCTGCGGCGACGCGAAGAAAAACTGCCCGGCCATGCCATACGAGAAGTGGTGTTGCGGATCGGTCCTCGCCGACAAGAAGAACAGGACGACGCCGATCGCGACGTAGCCGAAGACACCCCACTTCTTCCAGCTCCACATTCCCATCGCGCAACCGAGCTGCCCACCGCCGAGCGCGATGGCGAGGATGAGGCTCTTCATGACGGGAGCCGTGGCCTCGGCGAGCTCGCGGTTCAGCGCGATGGCGCGCTTGAGATTTATGAAGCCGGAGACCGCGAACCCGAAGCTGAGGAGTGCGCCGAACGTGGCCAAGGTGAGGAGGAGGCTGAGGACGGAGCCGCGAGCCAGCTGGTCGGCGGTGAGAGGAACCGGCGGGTCGTTCGAGCGATCGTTGTCGATGAACGGGTCGTGCACGGTGTCGGACTATAAGGCGGCTGAATCAAACCTCGAAATCGACGCCGGTGATGTCGTTCTCGCCAGCGACGAAGAGCTCGGCGGCAAGCGGCTCATTCTCGCCACCGGCCACTCCGCGCGCGCCATCTTCACGCTGCTCGAGAAAAAAAAGCATCGCCATCGAGCGGAAAGATTTCGCCATGGGCGTTCGCCTCGAGCACCCGCAGTCCGTCATCGACGGCATCCGCTATCACTCTCTCGTACGCGATCCGCTCCTCCCGCCAGCTACAGCGCGGTCGAGCAGGTGCGCGGTCTCGGGGTCTATGCATTCTGCATATGTCCGGGCGGCATCATCGCCCCCTGCGCAACCTCCGCCGACGAAGTGGTCACCAACGGCTGTAGCCCGAGCAAGCGCAACAACCCCTTCGCCAACAGCGGAATCGTAGTCGAGGTGCGCGGCTCGCAAGGACGCGAGGACGCCTCGGCGGCATGCGCTACCAGAAGGAGCTCGAGACCGCGGCGTGGATCGCCGGCGGAAAGACGCAGGTCGCGCCGGCCCAGCGCATGGTCGACTTCATCGAAGGTCGCCTCTCCGCCGATCTTCCCGATTGCAGCTACCCGCCGGGAATCGTGAGCCATCGCGTGAACGAGCTCCTCCCGCCGGACATCGCCCAGCGCCCGCAGGTCGTCCTCCGCGCGTTCGGGGCAAAGAGGAAGGGCTACCTCACGAACGAGGCGGAGATCCGCGGGCTATTTCCGTGCGGCGAAGGCGCCGGGTGCGCGGGGGGCATCGTGTCGGCAGCCATGGACGGCGCGCGGGCATCGTAAAGCGCATCGCGTCCCTATATGAAGGCGCGAATAATAGTATCATTTGATAGTATCAGCATGCCCCTTCCGACCTACGTTCCCCCCTTCGAGGTGACTCCCCGCGCCCTCACCGCGTCCGGGGAAATCATGCGCCTGGTGGGTCGCTACGAAGGCCTCCTCAGTCCCAAGCCGCAACCGAAGCTCCGGCGTGCGAACCAGATCCGCACGGTCATGGGCTCCGTCGCGATCGAGGGCAACACCCTCGACGAAGCGCAGATCACCGCCATCCTCGACAAGAAGCGCGTCGTCGGCCCGAAGCGCGAAATCCGAGAGGTCGAGAATGCCATCGCCGCCTACGCGCACGCGCCCCGGTGGCATCCGGCGCGCTCGAAGGATCTCCTGGCGGCCCATCGCACCTTGATGAGCGGCCTCGTCGACGACGCCGGACGTTTTCGGTCGCGAGGGGTCGGCGTCTTTCAGCGCTCGCGGGTCGCGCACGTCGCGCCCCCGGCCTCGCGCGTCCCACTGCTGGTCGAACAAGTGCTCTCGTTCGTGAAGCGAAAGGACGTCCAGGCGCTCATCGCGTCCGCCGCCGTCCACTACGAGCTCGAATTCATCCATCCGTTTTCGGACGGCAATGGCCGCGTGGGCCGGCTCTGGCAGCATCTCGTGCTCGTGCGCTATCACCCCTTGTTCGAATACCTGCCGATCGAGTCCGTGATTCAAGCGAAGCAGGCGGAGTACTACCGGGTGCTCGAAATCTGCGACAAGGCGGGGAGCTCCTCGCTCTTCGTCGAGTTCTCGCTGCGCACCATCCAGGAGAGCCTCGAGGAGTTCTTGCACGAGCTAAGGCCGGGGCCCGCCAACGCGAAGACGAGGCTCGAGATCGCGCGCCGGGCCTTCGGAGCCGACGCTTTTTCGCGGAAGGACTATCTCGCCCAGTTCTCGACGTTGTCGACGGCGACCGCGAGCCGCGATCTGCGCGACGGCGTGGATGCGCGCGTCCTCACGCGGCTCGGAACGAACGCGCTGACGCGGTATCGGTTTCGCTGAGGAGGGGAGAGGCGCCGCCAGGACGCCAAGGACCCAACGTCATCCGCGCAGGAAGAGTTTTTGGGTTTTTAAAAACCAAAATCCTCAACCGTGTCCTGGGTAAAGATTTCTTGGCGGCCTTGCGGCCAAAACTCCTTCTTCTCGCCATCGCTGACGCGCCGCGCTGCTAACGCTGGCGCGTGAACTCCATAGAAAGCGCCGACGCCGCCATCGCGACGCTGAGTGACTCCGCGTGTCCGACGCGTGGAATGGCAACGACGGTGGCATTCTCCGCACCAAATCAGCCGGCTTGGTCGACTTCGAGGACCATCTTCGTACTTCGCGAGTTATGTCGCCTTTTCGCCCAGGCTCTTGCTTTTTAAAAGCTCGTTCGATTTCCTGCGCGCCACGACGCCACACTATCCTGGCTTCGCGCTACGGGTAATGAGCTGGTGCCAAGTTGGTTGGCCAGCGAAGGCGACGTCGCGGCCTCGTCGACCGTTGACGGCGCCGCTCCTTCGGGAACGCTAGTGTCGCGGGGGGCCAACAAGGAGAGCCGAGATGATCACGATCAAGCTGGTTCCGCCGACGGAGAAATGCCGTGAGAGCTTCGTGCGCGGTCTTCGCGAATTCCGCAACGAAGGCCTCCCGTGGTGGATCGGAGGCGATCTCGAGGCGGTCCAGCAGGACTTCGCCGCGTTCGTGGCGACGAAGCTCGCCGACGCCCATCGCAGAACCGAGACGTTCGTCCCGGCGACGCACCTGTGGGCGCTTGCGGAGGAAACGTTCGCGGGGCGCATCTCGATTCGGCACGAGCTGAACGACGCCCTTCGCGCCGCCGGCGGCCACATCGGCTACGACGTGGTGCCGTCGCTGCGCGGACGCGGGGTCGCGACTGAGATGCTGCGTCAGGCACTGCCGGTGGCGCGTAGGCTCGGGCTCACCGAGGTGCTCATCACGTGTGACGACACGAACGCAGCGTCCATCCGTGTCATCGAAAAAAACGGAGGCATCTTACGCGAGACGCGCGCGCTCGAGACGCGTTCGAAGCGCTCGATCGACCCGCGCTCAAGCCGCTCCCCGGTCACCGCTACGAGCGCGGCGACTGGGAGAAAGGCAAAGTGCACATCGACTACCACGTCGAGTTCGACGACCGGTTCTACAGGGCGCCCTGCTCCCTCATCGGCGCGAGGATCGAGATCCGAGCGACCACGGCGACGGTGGAAATTCTCTTCCGCGGACAGCGCGTCGCATCACACGAGCGCAGCTACGGACGGAAGGGCACGTTCGTTACGTGCGAGGCGCACAAGCCGAAGTGCCACTCCGACTACGGCGAGTGGCCGCCGCAGCGCATGCTCTCCTGGGCCGCGTCGATCGGTCCTTCCGTCCGCGTAGTCAGTCCCGCATACCCCCCGCGGAATGACCTTCAGCGTCACGATCTCCATCTCTCCGTAGAGCTGCTATGGGCAGCAGATCGTTTGTGCGGCCGCTGCGAAGGTCAGGCTCCCCGTGACGGAGGTGTCGGCCGTCTTTTGGCAGGATCCGTTCAAGACCGTCGCCGTGTACTTGTACGACGCGTAGCTGTTTCCGTTGCCGTCGGTGACGGAATCGCAGTTGTTGTCGACGGTGAGATCGTGCGCGCCGCTCATGCACGATCCGTCGGTATAGAAAGTAAATTTCGGGCTCGTGCACGTGGCGCCCGATGCGCAGGTGCACGCCGCGCAGTTGCGTCCGTCCGCCGGCCCCGTTCCTACGGCGTGGAGCTGGGAGTATCCGGGTGGGCAGACTTGAGGGCCGCTCTTCGCGATGCACGAGGCGAACGGCGCTCCGGCGACGGGCGAGCATGCTCCTCCGGCGAGGCACCCCGCGCCCGCGGCCGAAGGCGTGCACGCCCGACCTTGATCGATCGCCGGAATGGTCTTCGTAACGACGCCCGTGCACGCAGCCTGCGTCGCGCCGAGAGGAGCGATGCGCACAGTGCCCGCAGCGACGGTGCTCAGAGAGGTGCCTCCGCACGCGCCATTATTTCCGGCGAGGTTGATGCTCGCCGTCGCCGGGCACGCGCCCGGTCCATTCGACGCGAGACCGACGGTGCCAATCGCGCAGGACGATGCGGTTTGGGTGGTGCACGCGCACGAGCACGATGCGGACGCCGAGCTCGCGAGATCTTGGGGTCCTCCGTAACCGGCGGGACACGCGGGGCGGGCTGCGTTGCTGTAGGCGATCGCGGTCCATCCGCTCGGCGCTTCGGGCTTGCAGGTGAACCCGGTCGTGCAGGCGGGATCGGCGCAGTCCGTCCAGCCGTTGCAGTCGTTGTCGATCCCGTCGGTGCACACTTCGACACCACTAGCGACGCAGCCCGCGGTGTCGGACATTTGCAGGGCATCGCTCGCCGAGGTGGCATCGCTGCTCGAAGCATCCGTGGCGAGCGCATCGCTCGTCGCGCCGCCGTCGAAGGCTGGAGTCGCGTCGAGATCGGCGCCGACCCCGGAAAGACCCGAGAGGTCGAGGCCGCAGCCAATCAGCGGGGCGAGCGCAACAGCGAGAACCACGACGAAGCGCAAGCCTTGAAGATACCAGAGAAGGCTTGCTACGTCCTCCGGGCCACGCGCCGGGGCTAACGCTTGTGTGTCGGAGTCGACTGGTTACCTCACGGTGGTCCGCACCTTCTCCGGTCCTCCACGGCCACCGTTCGCGATCGGCGCGCGTGGGCGTTTTTTGGCCAGGACGGGCGGCGCGGTGGAGTGAGACGGAATGCGCCTGGCTCGGCTAGCCCCTCCGCGATGAGAGCAGCGAGCCGGTGCGCCTGGCGCACGCCATTCTCCGCCTCGGACATCGCGCGCGCGGCGCCCGGGCCACCCTCATCATCGTCGAAGGAATCCCAGCCATCACGAAGGCGGCGGCCTTGTAGTCCGGGTGGACCTCGCTCTGGCGGACGCCGTGATCGTCCACCCAGCGGATGCGCCATTTGTCTCGATGCCGGGTCGGTTTGCCCACGCTCGGCTCCATTGCCGCGAGCAAGCTCCTAAGTCTCCTGCAACTCCGGGGGCGTCAGTTGCAGCCACCCAAGCAATCACCTTCGTCAGAGTCCCGGTGGCCCCAGAATGGCCCCAGACGGTCGCTGAAACGACAACGCGGAACTGACCAAACTTCGGTCAATCCCGCGTCATTGCTTCCGATTGAAGTGGTTGCGCGGGGGCGATACGCGCGCTGGAACACGATGCGAGATCCCCGATCTGGCCGAATTCCATCCGTTATGGCGAACGTCAGGTGCAGCTCGACGACCTGGGCGGCGACGACCTTTCGCCTGTTACGGGGCGCTCGGCACGGCCTCGTACCACGATGCAGTCCACCCTCGGATGGCCTTGCAGGCCTCCTCGATCGGGATGCGGGCTCCCCAGAACATCGGCGCAATCGCGCCGTGTGCATGGCGAATGGCGTTCCAGCGATCACCATCGTCGGGCGAGAACGCAGGGTCGGAGCCATTCGGCAGCGACGCGAGCTGCCTCTGTCGCAGCATCTCCGTCGCCAGCGCGCGAACGTCCACGTAATCGGTCAGTGCGGGCAAGTCCTTCTCGGCAGCGATCACGCGGGCCGCGTCCTCGATGTGCCGGACGAATGTCGCGGGCTCCACCGTCGGGTTGAGCGCTCGCCTGTGGAGTGCATCAAGCTTCTCGAGCAACGTCACGAGCGGATGCACGCACCTCACTGAGGTGCGCAGGTTCCGGTCGAACTCCGCCAGCTGCCCGAGCCCTTCGAGGTGCGTGTGAACGAACGAGGTCAGGTCCCTGCGTGTGAAGGGCCCAAAGGGTCATTGAGTACTTGCTGGACCCGTGTAACCGGCCAAATGTTCGGGGTCGACGGCGGTCTCAGCACGCTGCGCCCGCGCTGACGTGGAACTTCCGAGAGCAGCACTACTCCTGCAGCTGGGAACGACACTCCTGCTCGTCGCCCTCATCTGGTTCGTGCAGGTGGTCGCCTACCCGCTTTTCGCGCGCGTAGCTGCGGCCGACTTTCTCGCTTACCACGCGTCTCACTCGCGCCTTATCACGTACGTTAACGCGCCGCTCATGGTGGGCGAGCTGGCCAGCTCGATGGCGTGGCTGATCTGGCCGCTCAGTGGCGTTCCGCGACAGGTCGCGTGGGTT
>JAYTOQ010001145.1:0-2706 GCA_043747665.1 Polyangiaceae bacterium
CGGGAAGGAGCGACGTCGCGATCGCCACCACCGCCAGCAGGAGCGCGACCGACGCGAGACCGACGGTTAGGCCGGCCTCGGTCGGCTGCCCGACCGCGAGCGCGGAGCGGCCCGCATGAGCGGACCCGAGGCACCACGCGAAAGCGGCAAACACCGCGAGCGGCGCGGTGGCCGCGGCGCGCAGGCGAACGACCACCGGCCCCTTGCGAAGGACCGAGAAGTACTGGCCAGGCGCCTTGGGGTCGCCGGGCTCGAGGACCAGCGCCGCGATCGATACCGCGCACGCCACGCCGATCGCCACGGGAAAGAGGATCCCGAGGTCGGCGACGATCAGCGAGCCGAGCGCCGGAGCGACGGGTGCGCCGCCCTCCACCACCGCCGTGCCGACGACACGTGCCTCGAGCAGCGCGACGAGAAACGCAGCCGTGGCGGCGCCCCCGAGGGCGAGCACGAGGCGGAGCAACGCGCGGAGCACGCCGAAGTTCTACTACAGGTCGGCCGCCTTCGCCGGACTGGAGGACGACGTCACGACTTGGTCTTGGCCTTCGCGAGCGGATGCGCCGCGTCGTACACCTTGAGGAGGTGCGCGACCGAGACGTGCGTATAGCGCTGCGTGGTCGACAGCGATGCGTGACCGAGCAGCTCCTGGATGACGCGAAGGTCCGCGCCGCCGTCGAGGAGGTGCGTTGCGCAGGTGTGTCGCAGGGCGTGCGGATGGAGATCGGTGCGTCCCACGGCGAGGATGCCGTAACGACGAACGAGGAGCTGCACGGCGCGCGCGTTGAGGCGACGACCGCGCGTCGAGAGGAAGACCGCGTGCGGATCGACGGACCGCGTGCGGGGGTGATGAAGCGCGCCGCGGGCGGCGAGCCAGGCGGTGAGCGCCTCTCTGGCCTTGCGTCCCAGCGGGACCATCCGCTCCTTGTTGCCCTTGCCGACCACGCGCGCGCTTCCCTCGTCGAGCGAGAGCTGCTCGAGGTCGAGGCCGCATGCCTCGGCGACGCGGAGACCGCCGCCGTAAAGGAGCTCGAGGAGCGCGCGATCTCGGAGCGCCACCGCATCGCGACGGACGCGCTCGGCCTCGGAGCCCGCTGCGCGATCGAGGACGTTGCCGGGCTCGGGCGCCTCGACGACCGATGCCGCATCGTCGGCCGACAGAAACGTCGGGAGCTCGCGGCGCACCTTCGGGCTCGCGAGCTGCTCGGCGGGGTTCACGCGCGAGTGACCTTGGCGCTTCATCCAGCGGCCGAACGCGCGGACGCTGGCGATCTTCCGCGCCACCGAGCTCGGCTTGCACGTGCGCGCGAGATCGCCGAGCCACGCGCGAAGCAAGAACAGATCGAGCGTTGCGCTTGGCGCCGGCTCACCGGCGCGGCGCTGCCGGCGAGCCGGAAGCGCGTCGCCCCGGGCATCGACGAAGGTGAGCAGGGCGTCGAGGTCGCGACCGTACGCCGAAACGGTGTTCGGCGACGCACGACGCTCGTCGGCGAGGTGGACCAGGAACTGCTGCTTCAGGTCGCGGAGCTGCAAAGGCGCTCCGTCAACGATAGCGGGATGAGCCAGGCCGGACGAGATTGCGGAGACGATGCTGCTAACGTTGTCATGCCACCGTGTTCCGTCGTCTCTGGGAAAAGATCCTCCTCATCTGGCAGCTCGCCAAGTCCGAGCGCGCAGCGCCGGCCGAGATCGGCTGGGCGGTCGCGATCGGTGCGTTCATCGGCTGTACGCCAGCGGTGGGGCTGCGCCCGTGGATCGCCGTCGGCGTCGCGACGCTGGTGAAGAAGAACCGCCTCTTCACGTACCTGGGCTCTCACACCTCGAACATCATCTTCACGCCGTTCATCACGCTCGCGGAGATCCAGCTCGCGCATCGCGTGCGGACCGGGGCGTGGCTGGACATCGACAGAAAGCACATCATCGACGAGGCGCCGGCGCTCCTGCTCGACTGGTGTCTCGGCGCCGGGCCCGTGGGCTTGGTCGTCGCCTTGGTGCTGGGCTTCGCGGCTTACCGCATCGCCCACCGCCGCGACGTGCGGAAGAGTCGGGCACGAGCCGCGGCGCAGGCTGACGCCCACGCCGGACCTACGCCGCCGTCGCCCGCTGAACTTCCGCCACCGTCTTCGGGATCGCCCGCGTGAGGTTGTCGGGCGCGCCGTCGGTGACGAGGATGTCGTCCTCGATGCGGACGCCGATGCCGCGATACGCAGGCGGGACCTTGTCGTAGTCCTTGCCGATGTAGATGCCGGGCTCGACGGTGAGCACCATGCCGGGCTCGAGGCTGCGGGCCTTGCCGCCGAGGTAGTAGTTGCCGACGTCATGGACGTCCATGCCGAGCCAGTGACTCGTCTTGTGCATGAAGAATGGCTTGTAGGCCTCGTCCTTCACGAGCTGCTCGACCTCGCCCTGCAAGAGCCCGAGCTTCACGAGGCCCTTCGTGATCACCTCGACGCACGTGCCGTGGATGGCCTCGAGCGTCGAGCCCTTCACGGACTTCGCGATGCCTGCCTCCTGCGCGTCGAGGACGAGCTCGTAAATTGCCTGCTGCTCCTTCGAGAACTTCGCGCCGACGGGGAACGTCCGCGTGACGTCGGCCGCGTAGTAGTCGTACTCGGCGCCGGCATCGATGAGGAGGAGCTCGCCCTTCTCCATTGTCTTGTTGTTCTGGCGGTAGTGCAGGATGGTGGCGTTCGCGCCGGAGCCGACGAT
>JAYTOQ010001146.1:0-2400 GCA_043747665.1 Polyangiaceae bacterium
GAGAATATGTTCGCCGCGGCCTGAGCGTGATCGCCGGAGCCGAAGAACAGCCATGCGTTCCGACCGACGGCGATCGCGCGCAGCGCGCGTTCAGCGGCATTGTTCTCGAGCCGGAGCCGCCCATCGTCGAGAAAGCGCTGAAGCGCGTCGCGCTGCCGGATCGCATAGCCGAAGGCGGTCGCGAGGGGCCCGCGGACCTTGCCAACGCGCTCGAAGGCGCCTTCGGCCCACGCGAAGAAGTCGTTGAGCATCGGGCGCGAGACGCGCTGCCGGTGCTCATGCCGCTGGCTCGGAGCGAGGCCTGCCCACTTCTCTTCCAGCTCGAACAGAATCGCGATCCGAAGGACCGCCTCGCGCGCGGTCGGATCTTTCGTCGCGATTGCCGCTTCCCAGAACTTTCGTCGGCAGTGGCTCCAACAAGCCACTTCGTCGGGAGGCTTTTCTCCCTCGTCGACGGCGTCGCCTCGGAAGAGAGCGTCGTAGATGCAGTGCGCGTCGGCCTGGATGTAGCCCTTGAAGCCGCGGAACATCGAGCATACAGCCGCGCTCGTGTGCTTCGGCTGGTATTCAAAGAAGACGTGGTCCTTGTCCGCGAGCACGACAAAGAAGTGACCCCTGGCGCACGCTTGCCTTTGTCTGTCTGGCAGCCGCGTCGGCTGGATCGCTACGCCTGTCGCGTCGGTCGAGAGGCAGAAGGCGGTCGCGAGTGCCTCTTTCGCACAGGCTTCAACGATGCATCCGAGCGTCGCGCCGACGTGCTCGGCGTACCGGCACATCGTGCTGTCGTCCACCGAGAGCCCTTCGGCCTGGAGCTCCGCGCAGACGCGGTGAAACGGCATTCCCCATCGGAACTTCTTCGCCAGCAGGTACGCGATCATCGAGGGCGCGAGCATCCCGCGCTGGTAGACTTCTCGCGGCTTGGCGGCCGTGACGAACTCGGTATTCGCTCCGGCCGCCGCGTCCTCGTCTGTCGGCGTGATCTTGTACGTCGCGCGCGCCATGACGATGCGAACCGACGAAGCGCGCCGGTGGCCGAGCATGTACGTGTCCTCGAAGCCGATGCGCTCCGCCGTCTCTTCCAGCACGGGATCCAGGATCTCGACCCGCTCTTCGGGCAGATCGAGCTCTGAAAGCTTCGGCCGACCGCTGCCCTTCGACGTCTTCCTTCCGCCCGCGGGCCGCCCCGCATTGGCGCCGCCTCCTGACGCGCCGGGCGCTGCGTCGCTGCTGGCGGCGGCGTTGCCGAGCGCCGCTGCATCGCCCGTGGCGTCGAGCGTTTGCACGAGCTTGTCGAGCTTCGCTTTCGTCTCGGCGAACTCGATCTCGAGCTGCGTCGTGTCGATCCGCTCGGCCGTCGCGACGAAGATGCGGCGTCGGAGGAGCTCGAGCTGCCCCTTGAGCAGCTCGTAGGCCCGTCGAAGCTTGTCGCGCTCGGCCGTCACCATCGCAAGCGCGCAGGTCGTCTTCGACAGCGCGTCACCCGTCGTCACGAGCGCCATCGTCATCGCCTCGAGGCGCGTCTCGAGGTCCGCCACCTTGCGGCGGTGAGACTCTTCGAGCTCGCTATGCGCCACGTCGACCGTCACCCGCGCGTCATAGCGCACGCGATCGGCATGGTCGAGCAAAGCATGCATGGCGCATGCTTTTCGATCGTACCTTGTGCGAAGGTCAGTGCGTCTTCCGTCGCGGCGTCGCGGCCTCGGCCGCATTGACGTCGATGCCATCGAGCAACGCCTCGAGCGTCGCGTCATCGATCTCCACGTGCTTCGCCGTCTTGCTCGGTGGCTCCGGGAGCTGAAAGGTCCCGCGGTCGAGGCGCTTGTAGAAGATCGCCATGCCGGAGCCGTCGAAGAAGAGGAGCTTGAGCGCGTCGCGTCGACGCCCGAAGAAGAGAAAGAGCGCGCCGCTCCGCGGGTCGTATCCGACCTGTTCCTTGGCCAGGCCGCCGAGTCTGTCGAACGAAAGACGCATATCGATTGGCTCGAGCGCGACGTAGATCTCGACGCCCGACGGGATCATGCCGGCACCCGAAGAGCGTCGACGACCGCACGAAGAAGCTCGGCGTCAAAGCCGCGCTGAACGATGATGCGCGCCTCGCCAACGGCCACGGTGACCTCGGTGGGCTCCAGCTCGGCAGGCGGCTGCTCGCCGTCCCGAACCACTCGCGCGATCGCGACCCGCAACTCCCGCTTCGGTGTGGGCCCCGGCGATCTTCGCGCCGGCTCATCGCGGCTCCGCCTCGCGAGCTCGCTCTTCCACCAACGGAGGGACGCCTGCGCGATCCCATGCCCTTGCGCGAACGCCCGCGCCGAGCCACCGCTCGCTTCCCATTGCGCCACGTACTCCGCCCACCGAACAGCGCTGATCCGCATGTGTCCAAGCTTGGACCGCCGAGGTCCC